>WQZT01000059.1 GCA_009780595.1 Treponema sp.
ATCTCTCCGGCATGGTTGCGTATTGGAATGGAAGCAAAGAGCGACAATGCTCCAGTCTGACGGCTTACTTCAACCTGTGAAATGAATGACCGACCCGCAATGCTCGCCCGGAAATAATCCCGATCCGCACGCTCTCCACCAGTGCTGCCGGAAGTGCTGGCAATGATAGTTCCCCGGGAGTTCAGAACGATGATACTGTTGTATATCCCGAACTGCCCTACCAGCTCCCGCATGTAATTTTCGAACTCGACGGGAGAACCTTCCTCCGCAAGGAGTAGCTGAAGGCTTGGAGATGCTGCAATAGAAAACAAATCGATCTGCGACTTGGACAGCACGAGGTCGACGAACTCGTACAGGCTGTAAGCCGAGCGTTGTCCATCGCCGTCAATTGCTTCAACAATAATATTCGATGCAGTACGGTAACTGGCGAACCCGATGAGCAGACCACCCAAGATTATGGCACCCAATGTAGGGAGCATAAGTTTCATATAGACGCTTTTAATTTTTATCTTCATTTTTATTTTCCTTAAAAATTTTCTTATTCTGAAAACTTTTCATTTAACAAGGTAGCTTTCATGTCACTCAATAGGGATAATCCGAAAGTGCATTTAAAAATTTTATCATAGCAATATGCATACGTCAAGAATAAATACACATGAAAGAACCAAATTCCCATAAGTTAATTTGCTTGACTTTCAAAAATATGCGTGCCATTATGATAAAATGAAAACAACTAAGTTTATTGGCAGTGATATAGAAATTGCTCAAACGGTGTACCCTGAGCATGCGTTGTCTATCGACAAGGTGGCGGAAAAAGCGGGCATTCCCGATGAATATATCGAGCACTATGGAAAATTCAAAGGAAAAGTTGATTATAATTTTTTGTCGAAAAACTCAGGTAAAAAAGACGGCAAGCTCATTTTGGTAACGGCGATTAATCCTACGCCCGCTGGCGAGGGAAAAACGACAACGACGGTTGGGCTTGCGGATGGGCTGTGCGCGATTGGCAAGAAGGCGATGGTTGCGTTGCGCGAGCCTTCGCTGGGGCCGGTGTTCGGCGTGAAGGGCGGGGCGGCTGGCGGCGGGTGGGCGCAGGTCATTCCAATGGAAGATATTAACCTGCATTTCACCGGAGATTTTCACGCTATTGGGGCGGCGAACAATTTGCTTGCCGCGCTCATCGACAACCACATTCACCACGGTAACGCGCTTGGCATTGACTCGCGCAAAATCACGTGGCGGCGCTGTATGGATATGAACGACCGCCAGCTTCGTTGTATTGTTGACGGGCTGGGCGGAAAGCCAAACGGCTCGCCGCGCGAGGATGGTTTTGACATTACGGTCGCCTCGGAAGTAATGGCGATTTTGTGCCTTTCTTCCAGCATCGACGATATGAAGGAGCGGCTGGGGAAAATCATCATCGGCTACACGTTCGACGACCAGCCTGTTACGGCGGGGCAGCTCAAGGCGGCTGGCGCGATGGCGGCGCTGCTGAAAGACGCGCTGAAGCCGAACCTTGTGCAGACGCTCGAAGGCACGCCCGCTTTTATTCACGGCGGGCCGTTTGCGAATATCGCGCACGGCTGCAACTCGATAATGGCAACGCGGCTTGCGCTTAAATGCGCGGATTACGTTGTTACGGAGGCGGGCTTTGGCGCGGATTTGGGCGCGGAGAAGTTCCTCGACATCAAGTGCCGCTTTGCGGGGCTGAAGCCGAGCGCGGTTGTTGTTGTGGCAACGGTTCGCGCGCTGAAGTCTCACGGCGGCGTTCCGAAAACTGAACTGGACAAGGAAAACCTCGCGGCGCTTGAAGCGGGCATGCCAAACCTTCTGCGGCACATCGAAAACATCACGAAAGTTTTCAAGCTGCCTGCGGTGGTTGCCATCAACGCGTTCCCGAAGGACACGAAGGTGGAGCTTGATCTCGTGGAGAAAAAGTGCCGCGAGCTTGGCGTGAATGTTGCGCTGTCGGAAGTGTGGGCGAAAGGCGGCGAAGGCGGCGCGAAGCTTGCTGAAGAAGCGGTGCGCCTGTGCGAAAGCCCGTCGAGTTTTGAATATCTGTACGATGTGAACGTTTCGATACAAGAGAAAATCGAGACGATTGCAAAGAAGATTTACCGGGCGGACGGCGTGGATTTCCTGCCCGCTGCGAAAAAGCAGATCGCGCAAATCGAAAAGATGGGGCTTGGTAAGGTTCCGGTTTGCATGGCGAAAACCCAGTACAGTTTTTCGGATAATCCCGCGCTGCTGGGCGCGCCGACTGGGTGGACACTTTCGGTTAAAAACGTAAAGATTTCGGCGGGCGCGGGTTTTGCCGTTGTCCTCACCGGAGAGATTATGACGATGCCGGGATTGCCTGCAATTCCCTCGTCGGAGAAAATCGACGTTGATAACATGGGAAAGATCGCGGGGCTGTTTTAGTCAGAGGGGTTGTGTGGTTGTATTCTAATTAAATCTCGAATTTATAAAAGGGGGATATTTGAATGCATACTATTATCGTTGACGGAAATAGTCTAAGCTTAAAAAGCGTAGAGCAGGTTGCGCGGCAAAACTGCAACGTTGCGCTGAGCGAAGCGGCTAAAGTATCAATTAAAAAATCGAGGGACTATGTAGACCGCCTGGTTAAAGAAGGGCGCATCGTGTACGGCATTACAACTGGGTTCGGCGAATTCAGCAAGGTGAAAATAGCGCAGGATCAAACGGTGCAGTTGCAGAAAAATCTGATTGTCAGCCATTCGTGCGGCGTGGGAAAACACCTGCCCGCCGACAGTGTGCGGACGATTATGCTGCTGCGGGTCAACGCGCTGTCGAAAGGTTTTTCGGGCATTCGCCTTGAAACCATTCAAAGCATGATCGATATGCTCAACGCCGGAATTATCCCGGCAGTTCCTGAAAAGGGATCGCTGGGGGCATCGGGCGATCTTGCGCCGCTGTCCCACATCGTTCTGCCGCTGCTGGGACTTGGCGAAGCTTACTACAACGGCGCGCTCATGCCGGGTGCCCAGGCGCTCATACGCGCCGGAATCACGCCCATCGAGCTTACGTCAAAAGAAGGCTTGGCGCTTATCAACGGAACTCAGGTGATGACAGGAATCGGGGCGCTGGCGTTGTACGATGGGCTTAACCTGCTCAAGCTCTGCGACATTGCGGCGGCGATGACGCTTGAGGCGCTCAACGGGCTGACCGATGCCTTCATCGCCGACATTCACGAGGTACGCCCGCACCAGGGGCAGATGGACACCGCGGCAAATCTATTGAAGCTAACTGCTGGGAGCGAGCGCACAACGAAAACGGGCGAGCTTCGTGTGCAGGATGCGTACAGTTTGCGCTGCGTTCCCCAAGTTCACGGGGCGAGTAAAGACGCGCTGCGGTACGTTGCGGAAAAGGTGGCGGTTGAGATGAACGCCGTTACCGACAATCCGATTATCCTTACCGAAAAAGATATGGCGATCTCAGGCGGCAATTTTCACGGCCAACCGATGGCGCTCAGTTTCGACTTTATGGGAATCGCGCTGTCGGAGCTGGCGAACATTTCCGAGCGGCGCATTGAGCGCATGGTGAATCCCGCGCTTTCAGGCGGATTGCCGGCGTTCCTCACCAAACAGGGCGGGCTTCATTCTGGCTTTATGATCGCGCAGTACACCGCCGCAGCGCTTGTGTCCGAAAACAAAGTGCTGGCGCATCCGGCAAGCGTGGACTCAATCCCCTCCTCGGCGGGGCAGGAAGATCACGTCAGTATGGGAACGATTGCGGCGCGAAAGGCGCGCGAGATTTACTTTAACGCCAGCCGCGTGCTTGCAATCGAGCTTTTTACGGCGGCGCAGGCAATCGATCTGAACGCGGCGTACTCGGGCAAAAAACTCGGCGCAGGAACGCAAGCCGCGTACAACGCTATCCGCTCCGTGGCAGACTGTGTTACGTTTGACAGAGAGCTTTACCTTGACTTTAACAAGATTGCACAGCTTGTCGATACAAATGTAATCGTTGAAGCTGTCGAAGCTGCGGTTGGAGCATTGAAATGAAGTTGATTGAAGTTAGATTATATGGAAGTAAAGTTATCGGAACATTCCCGGAAATCATTCCTGGTGAATTAATCCGTTAGCATACATTGTATAGGAGGAGTTTATGAATCCAGTTGTAGTTTCTGTGTTGTTCCTGACGGCGCTGTGTTTGCTGAAGTTTAATATCATCATTGCTATTATTCTCTCGGCGGTGCTGGCGGGGCTTATAGCTGGTATGCCAATGGGCAACGTTATAGTTGAAGACGTACTAGAGAGAGTAGGCATCATGCCTACCTTTATCGAAGGGATGGCATCACAAACCCAGGTTGCTCTTTCGTATGTTCTGCTGGGCGCTCTGGCGTATGGCATTTCCGGCTCCGGGCTTACCACCAAGTTTGCAGCTTCGCTGACGCGCGTCTTTGGCAAAATCGGCAAGTGGTTTGTACTGCTGCTACTGGCGGCGATTGCCTGCTTGTCGCAGAACGTCATTCCCATCCACATCGCGTTTATCCCGATTTTGATCCCGCCCCTACTTGCAATGATGAACCGGATGAAAATCGACCGCCGCGGTGCTGCGTGCGCGCTGACCTTCGGGCTGAAAGCGCCGTACATGCTGATCCCTGCGGGCTTCGGTGCAATTTTCCACGACATTGTCGCTACCAATATGACGAAAAACGGCGTAGAGATTGCCGAGGGTGCAATTTGGCCAGCGGCAATTCTGCCCACACTGGGAATGGTCGGCGGGTTGTTCTTTGCGATTTTCGTTACGTTTAGAAAAGATCGTGTTTACGAAGATCGCCCGCTGGTTGGCGTAAAAGAAGTTGACGCAAAAAGCACGGAAGGCTTTACGCTCAAACACGCGGGTGCGCTCATCGGCGCGCTGACGGCGTTTATCGTGCAAATCATCTTCGGCGATTCGTGGGCACTCCCGCTCGGTGCGGCGCTCGGCATTGTGATTATGATCGCCTTTGGGACAATCAGGTACAAAGATTTTGACGCGGCGTTGAAAGGCGGTATCGGCTTAATGGGCTTTATCGCGTTCATTATGCTTGCCGCAGGCGGCTTTGGCGCGGTCATTCGCGCAACCGGCGGCGTGAGCTCGCTGGTGCAGTGGGCGATGACTATGGCTGGCGGCAACAAGCTGGGCGCGGTTCTTGTGATGCAGTTTGTCGGACTGTTGATCACCATGGGCATCGGTACATCGTTCGGCACCGTGCCAATTATCGCGGTTATCTTTGTGCCGATTATGTCCGCGATGGGATTTAGCCCAATGGCAATCGCAGCTCTCATCATTTCCGCTGGTGTAACAGGCGACGCGGGAACGCCCGCTTCCGACTCAACGCTGGGACCGACAGCCGGACTGAACGCTGACGGTCAGCACGATCACATTTACGAAACCTGCGTACCAACGTTCATTCACTACAACTTCCCGATTATGATCATGGGTACAATTGCGGCAATGATTTTATAATACGGGGCGAATTAGTCTGAAAAAGTAAATGCGGGGTTGTTCGAAAAATCGGACAGCCCCGTTTTTTTAGCGGTTTGTTTTGTGTAAAAGGATATGCTGTCTGATTCCGTATCCGTAGTTATTCTCGCTTATTATCTTTATTGGTACATTATCAGATACGGGCGGGGACTTAGATCCATCACCTCTTTGGGAGTTAGCATAGGCTTGTCCGTGTGACCAGAAATCCCAAAATCGTACCAAAGCTTAAACCCCTTTACCGGCATATTTACAAACCGCGCACCGAACGCATATGTGTCGCGCTTTTGGGTTGGAGTGCCAATGCCGCTTAAATTATGCACCAACCGCACTCTGGTAAACTTTCTGGTATCGACATGCGTGGGCTGCGAAATCATGCGCCAGTTAAACTGATGCACAACCAAAAGCCGCTCGCCAGGAAGATTATTTTCGACAAGATAATCCTCGATCATTTTCTGAGCATCGTTCAATTCAGCCGCGCTTACCGTACCGATCTCCTTCATAGGCCGGTCGGTGCGCCATTCAGGGTCAAGCGCCACGTGAACGTTGGGATACCGAAGCCAAGGCAGCATCTGCCTGACAGCCCGTTCCGGCGTAAACCGCCCAATCTGGTGATCAACAAAAACGAGCATATCATGTTCCTGTGCAAATTCAATCCATTCTCTGAGCGTCTCTTCTCGTATATAGCCAATTTCGCCCGCTGGTTGCGCCGTGCCGAAAATGATGTAAAACGCGATGCGAACATCACGGCTGCCGGAGAATTCCCGATATTCGGCAGCAACCTTCAGCAGCCGCTGGCGCAGCTCCTCTTTGGGGTAACGCCCCAAAATGCCCATCGTTTTGGAAAATGGATGCCCGTAATAGGCAAGTATATAATTGTTAAGGAGGAGCGATTCTTCGCGGAGCGTGGCACTGGCAAGCGCTTCCTCTCTGGTTGGAACCCAGTAGGGGCGCTGAGCGTAGGCAACCTCCAACCTGCGCGCCTGGTCGATAAAGTAAGCCGCCGGAAAAACACGCTGGAGCGGGTCTCGTGCAACGCCAGAGCCATCACCATCCGTGCTGGCAGGCCCCGATCCCGCAACGCCCCACCCTACAATGACAAGGAGAAAAAGTGCAAAAACGTACCGTTTTTTTGCAAAGCTTGGAGAAGAGAATATAAATGTCATACTATGAATAACGGCATAAAACGAAGAAAAAACAAGGGGTTTGTTAAACTAAAATTTACCCTAGGGCTGGGGGCTAGTGCGTACAAGTATACCCATGGCTCTAGACCATCATCTCTTGAAAATTTTAGAAACAAGCTTAAACAAGTCCTCATCCCGGTGATTGTACCGAAACTCGCATTCCTTAATGGTGTAGCACGAACTTGTCCGAAGCGCAACCGTTGAACTTCGCAAGCCTCCGATTGGCAAAATTTCAAAAGTTTTCTATCCCATTCACGTGGCTTTTCCCACGCGCAAACTCGTTCCTCGAATGAAAAACACGGTAATGGTCATACCCATTTAATATCAGCCCGTCGTACGCTTTCCAGCCGTCAGTGTGAATAACTTGAGCCTTCAAGTATCTTTCCCTGTATAACGGGCATTAATTCCTCCTTGGAACAGTTTTCAACTGCTTTCACAAATACCTTTCCCCCGTTTCAGAAGCCCGAAAACAGGCGTTTTTCCGACGGCTCGCGTCTGCGCTTGCCGCGTACCCGCCTTAATCCGAAGTAAGATTCGTCTGCCTCGAACTCTCCGCTGTCCACGGACATCTCATTCAGAGACTGTGCAAGTATTTTTTCACGCATGCTGTTGTAGTAGTTGTTAACCGTTTTGCGGTTTACTTTCACAAGTTTGGTCACGGCGGTAGCCATTATGTCCTCACAGAAGCACAATAAAATCTTGTTGATCTTTTGTGCGCTTAATCTATGATATTGCATAGACTTACATTATCCTCCCTGCGAAGATGATGGTCTAGAGCCTACTATTTATGCACGGGTAATACCCATCTCGCGATGCATAGCAGCAATCTGCGACTGTTGTCTTGCGGTCAAAGCTTGTTCAGCAATTGCATTTACATCAACTTGATTTAACATCCTTGCCATACGAACTGTTTCTCTGGTAGTTGCTCGACCAATAATGTCTACGCTTGGATCATTATCTGTTGCAGCAAATGCGTTTCCAAGTGCTTTAAATAAAGCATCATCATTATTATTTATAATACCAGAATTTATATATATTATATTACCCTTACGAGTTGTTTTATAGTTTGCAAAATCCTCAGTATATTTAGCAATTATTGTAAAATTTGCCCCATACTTTTTTATTAATCCAGCAAACCAATCTGCCCATCCTTCATCATTAGGATTTGTATTAAGCACACTAACTACTTTACCTGTCACACCATTCCACTCTGTCAGCAAAAGATTTTCACCCTTGATTATAACTTCGCCACTACCAAAGTTAATAGGTTTATCATTGCAATGATCTCCTATCACTGGATCAAGATCACGTTCCGGCTCAATTTTGCATCCGGCAGTGAAAACGTTTAACAAGATCAAGCCAAGCGTAAGTAATTTTCTTAATTCTTTTTTCATAATTTACACCCTTTTCCAATTGCCCGCTTCTGCATTTCAGGCGGGTAATTAGATGCGCCGTTAGGCGAAAAATTACCTACCCTCAAGGGCAGGTATATAAAAAAGCGGGAAGATCCCGCCACATACCCAAACACGAGAAATATATCGAAGTTTTTTAGAATTTGCGTAAAAAAATGCTAGGCAAAGAGTTGCACAAACGTTATACTGGTGCGGTGCGCCAGCTCTCTATTCTGATGATAACTTTTGTTCACCATTACAGGGCATCAGGAAGGGGCAGAGTTGTCAAGCCCTTTTGCAGTACTGGGAGTGGAAAAAGAAGTCCCTAAACAAAGTGAATATGGCTGAAACCGAAATCCCGCCCGCAACCACGATGACAATCGCGCCAGCGCCGCTTGGCATCGCCCAATTTATTATACGCATTTATGAAAAGTAGCAGTACTGCCTTCAGCGTTTCTATTTTCCTGAAAAAACATCGGCTCTTCCTTCGTAGCCCGGCTATGTAATGGCGCACATCCGCATTCACACTTTCAATCACATGCGTGTCGCTTTTATCTCTGACATTACGTCTATGCCGCCCAATGAAATCAACATCTAAATAGACCATCCCGCCATCGGTG
>WQZT01000060.1 GCA_009780595.1 Treponema sp.
CCAAGGCGGCTTCCCGGTGTCAGGGTTATCGTATTCCCAATATTCGCCGGGTTCTTGCTTGCCGTCGCCCCAGAGCCGCTGTTTTGGTCTATCGTGATAGCGTAGTCAATCGCCTTCCACTCTGCCGTTACTGCCACACTTGAAGCTGGCATAGTAAACGTATTCCCGCTCATTGTTACCGTGCTTGGCGAAACTGTCCAACGGTCAAACGTGTACCCAGTGCGGTTTCCCGGTGTCATGGTTATTACGTCGCCGATATTCGCCGGATTTTTACTTGCCGTCGCCCCAGAACCGCCGTTTTCGTTTATGCTGATGGTATAATCAACAGCCTTCCACTTCGCCGCTACTTCCACATCTGCCGCTTGCATCGTAAACGTATTATCCGTGCCAACCGTCAATCCAGCAGGTTGTACGACCGTCCAGCCGTCAAACGTGTACCCAACGCGGTTTCCCGGTGTTAGTGTTACCTTCTCCCCGATATGCGCCGGGCTCTTGCTTGCCGCCGAACCAGAGCCGCCGTTTTCATCTATCGTGATAGTGTAGCCAACAGCCGTCCACGTCGCCGTTACTGCCACGTTTGAAGCGGGCATAGTAAACGTATTGCCGCTCATTGTTACAGTGTTCGGCGAAACATCTGTCCAGCCGTCAAACGCATACCCGCCGCGCCTTCCGGGTGTCAGGGTTATTTCATCCCCTACGTTTGCCGGGTTTTTACTTACCGCCGACCCTGAACCGCCGTTTTCGTTTATGCTGATGGTGTAGTCAATCGCCTTCCACGTTGCCATTACTTTCACATGAGCTGCCGGCATAGTAAACGTATTGCTGCTCATTTCTAAAGTATCTGGCATAACAACTGTCCAGCTGTCAAACTTGTAGCCATCTTTGTATGTGCCGGGTGTTAGCGTTATCGTCTCCCCTATGTTAGCCGTCGTTTTGTCTGCCGCCGAGCCTGAGCCGCCGTTTTGGTCTATGGTAATGGTGTAGTCGATTCCCTTCCACGTTGCCTTTACCTCCACATGTGAAGCGGGCATTGTAAACGTATTCTCGTTCATTGTTACTGTGTCCGGCGAAACAACCGTCCAGCGATCAAATGTATACCCGTCGAGACTTCCGGGTGTCAGCGTTATCGTCTCCCCCACGTTCGCCGGGCTTTTGCTCACCGTCGCCCCTGAACCGCCGTTTTGGTCTATCGTGATAGTGTAGTCAATCGGCGTCCACTTCGCTGTTACTTCCACAATCTCCGCTGGCATAGTAAACGTATTGTCTGAGGTAATTGTCAAACCGCCCTCAGGTTTTACAACTGTCCACCCGTCAAACGTGTATCCGTCGTATGTGCCGGTTTCCAGTTTTACCGTCGCCTCTGGCCGTGCCGAATACTTATTATTATTTACCTTTGAACCTGTGCCACCGCCCTGATTCACGATGATGTCATACGCGCCCTGTTCCCACGTGGCAGCTATTACCACCGCCTCATCTGGCATAGTAAACGTATGGTCGGTAATCGTTACGCCGGAAGCAGGTTTTACAACTGTCCAGCCGTTAAAGCCATGGTCAGCACGTGTGCCAATGCTGAGTTTTACCGTATCCCCTTGTTTTGCTTTGTTGGGGGTTGCCACCGCACCGTATCCATCATTGAAGGTGATGGCATACTCTTTCTTGCCGCCGTTTGTGCCGTTTGAATTGCCGTTGTTCTCACCGCCAGTGTTCGTGCCGCCGTTGTCGCCGCCGGGCGTGTCGCCGCAACCCGCCACGCCAAACCCGATGAATGCAGCTGCGGCGAAGGCAAGCAAGCCCAACCGCACAGACCTAGAGATTCCCGTAGTAACTTTCCTCGTACCATTCACCACATGCCCCTTTTGCGATCCCCCTCCCTGTAAGACGGGTGATCACCTCAAACTGAAGCCTGACAGACTTCAATCCGCGATTACCCGCCCATACGAGCAAGGCTATACAAAGGCAGACAGCGCGCGTTTGGTTGGCAAACCTTCGGCGCGGCATCTACCTGAATACCCGGTAATAGAGAGAAAAAATGAAAAAAGTGTGAAAAATGATAAAAATGTTGAGGAAAGACTGAAGAACTAACTAGATAAGAATTTGACTTTTTGGTATCATTGTGCAGTGTGCAGTGTGCAGTGTGCTTGGCGCGAGATCGAAATTGAGCGCCGTGCTCCCCGTCACCCAGACCATCATTTTAATCATGAAAAAAATTGTACAACACTTCGCAAAAAATGTCAAGCGGAATAATCCGCATTCGCGGATTATTCCGCACAATCAAGAAATCACGCAACTCGCCGAAAATAAGAAAATGAACGGTGTGTTGAAATATCTCTTTGCGGTGTGGGCGGGAATTTTGGTGTATGTTATTTTGTCGTTTTCTTTCGGCCCAACGGGGTTAATGGCGTACCGCCACCTGCGGAACGAACAGGCGCGGCAGGAGGAAAACCTCGAACGGCTGTGGCGCTTGAACCTCGAACTGGAGAACACCGTTAACGCCCTGCGGCACGATAGAGACACGCTCGCCGTTTTCGCGCGGGAGCTTGGCTACGCCGCACCCGGTGAGTATTTTATCCGCATCGTCGGGCTTGGTGGCGGTCGGCAGACGCTTGCGCCCACCGGGGAAATTGCCTTTGCATCCACCCCGCAGGTTATCTCTAATATGGTAGCTTTGATAATTGCGCTGTTTATCGGGGCGGCAATTTTTATCTGTATGATTGTTTTTGATGTAATAAAAAATCTCAAGGAACGATTAGAATCGTTCCCGAACGACTAGAATCGTTCCTTGGGTAATTCTAGAAAAAACGCGCTGTTCCAAAACACCGGGCGTTTGGAACAGCAAAACAAAATCAAGTTTTTTAAATTATTTTTAGATACTATGAAGTATAATCTATATAAGAAATAATGCAAATTTTGTTTAACAAAGGAGAGCGTATGGGAGTTTCTGCCCTTGCCCGCCGCTATTGTATAGACGCTTTGGGTGCGATGGCGAAGGGGCTTTTTTGCTCCCTCATTATCGGTGTTATCTTAACGCAGTTCTTCCTGCTTACAGGGCTTGCCCAATTCCCGTTTGCACAGGCAATTATGGACATTACCTCGCCGCGCTCCGCCGTTGTGGGCGCTGCTATCGCGGCAGCAATTGCCCTCGCGTTGAAAGCACCGCCGCTTGTGCTGTTTTCCGCCATCGCTGCCGGGGCAATTGGTTACTCCGCCAGCGCTCAGGGAATTCCGGCGGGGCCGCTCGGCGCGTACATTGCAACCGTGCTGGGCGTTGAAGCCGGGCGGCTGGTTTCAGGCCGCACCAAGCTCGATATTCTCGCAGTTCCGGCGGTGGTTATCATTTCAGGCGCGGTTGCGGGGAGTTTCGCGGGTCCGCCCATCGCCGCGTTTATGACAAGCCTGGGCGCGTTGGTCAACGGTATGACGGCGCTCAACCCGCTGCCGATGGGTGTCGCGGTTTCGGCGCTCATGGGGCTTACGCTGACGGGGCCGATTTCAAGCGCCGCTATTGCGATAATGCTGGGGCTTTCCGGGCTTGCGGGCGCGGCGGCAACTGCCGGGGGGAGCGCGCACATGGTCGGCTTTGCTGTCGCCAGTTACCGTGAAAACCGCCTCGAAGGGCTTTTGTCGCAGGGGCTTGGAACGTCTATGCTGCAAATCCCGAACATTATGCGCTACCCGCTCATCCTCGTTCCGGCGGTTGCGGCGTCGCTGGTAACCGGGCCGCTTGCGACGGTTGTCTTTCAGATGCAGAACAGCCCGCTCGGTGCAGGAATGGGAACGAGCGCCCTTATCGGCCCGATTACGACGTGGATTACGATGAAGGAAAGCACCGCCGCGTTTCCACTTCTCGCGCAGATTGCGCTGGTGTATTTTGTCGCGCCTGCGGTTATCGCGCTTGCAGTCAGCGAAGGGATGCGTAAGCGTGGCTGGATACAATCCGGGCAGATGAAACTCAGGTAGAAAAATATATAAAAAAAAGTTATCATTATATAATAGACATAACAGAAACTAAATCAACGGACGGATAGTATGGATGAACGCAAAGCGGTTATCAGAGATCTCGAAGAAAAAAAACGAACGGACACCGATGCGCGCAATCGGATGCTGGAGGAGCTTGGTGAAGTTCTTATCGGCAAGCTAAACGATGGGCATTTTTACACGGAAGCCATCGGGGCGATTTTTGCTGAATATGATGAGTTCAAGAAGGAAATAGCCGGAGCTGAGGAGGCGATTAAAGCACTGGAGGCGGACAACCTGCAGATGAAGGAGCTGGATGATACGATTTCTTCAGGCGAGGCGAAACATTCTCAGCTTACGAAGGAGTTGTCGGAAGTCTGCGGCGTTTTGGGAAAGGCGTTAAGCCAGACGCAGGTGTTTGGCGATTCCAACCGCGAGCAGGAACAGGCGCTGCTTGTCAAAATCGACGAGCAGGAGCAAAAGACGCGCGAACTTCAAGAGCGCGAGGGTGGTGTGTTCGCGTGGATTAGCAAGAACGCGCAAATTGCGGTGGCGAAGGCGCAGCTTTTGAAAAGTCGTACTGCTGTGCAGAAACTGTACCGCGGCGTTGCCGAGCAATTTCTGGCTGACGGGGCAAATACCGATGCGATTGATGCGGAAGCCGCTGAACTGGCTCGCAGCACTGCCGCGCTGAAAAATTCGTTGGATGAGCTTGGTGCAAACCTTGCCGACTGGAAACTTCAGCGGCGTAAACTTGCCGATGCTTTTGGCGCGGAAGGTTCGCCGTCCCGCCGCATTCAGGCGAATCAAAAGCGCATTGCGTTTATCAAGGAAGGTTTTCTGGCGCTGTATAGGAAGCTTGGCGCACTTGCGGCGGTAAGTCCCGGCAAGGAAGCGCTCGTTGAGGTTCTAAGTGCCGAGGACAACGCCGTTTTGGAGAAGGCAGCCGCCCGCCAGAGCGCGATTGACGTAACCGAGTTGCGGCTTAAAAAAGTGAGGGCGGAGATTGGCATTGAAGAGGAAAATGCTGAGATAGAAAAGATTCAAAAGGCAATCTCGCACCAGCGGGGAAAAATCGCCGCTGCCACCGAAGAGATTTCGGAGTTTGAAAAACAAATCGGCGAGTGCGAGCAAAATATTCAGGACTTTAAAAAGTTCTTAACAGAAAACGAAACGAATAGTGCAGGGGAATAATGGAAGGGAAAGCAAAGGAAGCGGAAAAAGCGAAGAAGGGAATCCTCGCACGAGTTGAAGCGGCGAAGGCGGCAGCGGCGAGTGCGCCAAAGGCGGCGAATTCGCCGAAGGCGGCAAAGTCGACGGTGAAAGCACCTGCCGCCAAGTCAGCGGCAAGTGCGAAGGCAGCGGCAAGTGCAGAGCCGGCGGCAAGCGTGAAATCGGCGGCTAAGTCCGCCGCTGCAACGGTGAAAGCGCCCGTTGCGAAATCGGCGGCGGCGGCGAAAGCGGCAGTGAAGTCTGTCGCCAAAACAGCGAAAGCACCGCTTGGGAAAACGCCCGCTGTGAAAACAGCGGCAGGTGCAAAGCCCGCGGCAAGCGCGAAACCTACGTCTAAATCCGCTCCCGGCGTTTATGATGAATCGAAAATCAAAACGCTCTCATCGCTGGAGCACATCCGTCTGCGAACCGGAATGTACATAGGGCGGCTGGGAGACGGCTCGAACGCGGATGACGGCATTTACGTTTTGCTCAAAGAAATCATCGACAACGGCATCGACGAGTTTATTATGGGCAACGGTACGAACATCGAGATTACGGTGCAGAACGGAAGCGCCACCGTTAGGGACTTTGGGCGGGGCATTCCGCTCGGCAAACTTGTCGAGTGCGTTTCGGTGATCAACACCGGCGCTAAATACAACGACGATGTGTTTCAGTTTTCCGTGGGGCTGAACGGCGTGGGAACGAAGGCGGTCAACGCGCTGTCGTCGCATTTTCGGGTTCTCGCGATTCGTGACGGCGAGTTTGCCGAGGCAGTTTTCCAGCGCGGCAGCCTTGTAAGCGAGAACTCAGGCCGCCTGAAGGACAAGCAGAAAAACGGCACCTTTGTCGAGTTTACCCCGGATCGGGAAATTTTTGGCGATTACGAATTTAACATAGAGTTTATCGAAAAGCGCATTCAAAATTACGCCTACCTCAACAGAGGGCTTACGCTGAATTTCAACGGCAAGCCTTTTCTGTCCGAGCGCGGGTTGTTTGACCTACTTGACGAGGAAACCGCCGACGAGTGCCTGTACCCCATTGGCTATTACCGTGGCGACCACATCGAGTTCGCCTTCACGCACACCCACAATTACGGTGAAAGCTATTTTTCGTTTGTCAACGGCCAGTACACCAGCGATGGCGGCACGCACCTTTCGGCGTTCAAAGAGGGCTTTCTCAAAGGAATCCAAACGTACTTTAAGAAGGATTACCGAAGCGAGGACATCCGCGAAGGGAGCATTGCGGCGGTTGCGGTGAAGCTGAAAAATCCGGTATTCGAGAGCCAGACGAAAAACAAGCTCGGCAACTCGGACATCCGCGCGTGGGTGGTGCAGGAAACCAAAGACGCGGTGGAAGATTGGCTGCACAAGCACACCGAAGCGGCGAAAAAGCTGGAGCAGAAAATCCTCGCCAACGAGAGCTTGCGGACTGAACTCAACCAGGTGAAAAAAGAGGCGCGCGAGGCGGCAAAAAAAATCGCGCTGAAAATCCCGAAGTTGAAAGATTGCAAGTACCATCTTGAAGATGGCGCGAAAGGTGATCTTTCCACGATTTTTATCACCGAGGGCGATTCCGCATCCGGTTCGATGGTTTCAAGTCGCGATGTCATGACGCAGGCGATTTTCGCGCTGCGCGGCAAAGTGGAAAATATGCACGGCAAAAAACGTGCCGCCATTTACAAAAACGAAGAACTGTACAATATGATGATGGCGCTTGGTATCGAGAACGATGTTTCCGGTTTGCGCTACGCGCGGATTGTCATTGCCACCGACGCGGACTTTGACGGCTTTCACATCAGGAATCTTTTGCTCACGTTTTTCCTTTCGTATTTTGACGAGCTGGTAACAAGCGACAGGATTTTTATTCTTGAAACGCCGCTGTTCCGCGTTCGCAACAAAAAGGAAACGCTCTATTGCTACAATGCAAGTGAGCGCGATGCGGCAGTGTACGAGCTTGGCGCTCAGGCGGAGGTAACCCGCTTTAAGGGACTTGGGGAGATAAACCCGAAAGAGTTCGGGCAATTTATTGGCGAGGATATGCGCCTTGTGCCAGTGTCCGCCAGCACGCTCAAAGGTGTGCCGCAGGTGCTCAATTTTTACATGGGCAAAAATACCCCCGACCGCCGGGAGTATATAATGAAGAATCTGATCCAAGACGCTGGTTAGAATTGTATCTGTGCGGATAAAATTCTATATCTCACGTTTGAGTCTTATTTCCCCGTTTGCTAGTTTCCCTTGTAATCACAGAAGAGCAACCAGAGTGCGCTAGAAAGCCTGTTGAGCGCAAGGATGATGTCCTCACGTTCCGGGGCGTCGGCGTCGTTACCAGGACCGAAAACTCGCACTGCGACAAGCTCCGTTTCCCGCACCTTTGCCCGCAGAGTGTTCAGCCGTGCTGCCACAGGACCGTACGTGTATGACGGGAGGCGGAAAACGCCGCCTGCTGGATTGTTGTGGCTTTTGCGGTGTATCTCTTCGGCGTTCATCCCAAAGAGCAAAAGCTGCGGCAGTGGCGCGTTCCGCACCTCGGCGGACATAAGTGCGCGGAGGTACTCAAGGATTTCGCCGAGCTTTTCGCAAGTAGCGGTATCGCCACACTCGTTGGACAGCACCTGCGCCTCAATCACCTCCGCCTCCAGCGTGTCGATGCAGCCCCGGAAGGCTATACGTCCGTGAGTTTTTGACACCATGCTGCTTCCCCACAGGCTTGTCATATATTCAGGCTTTTTCATTTTGTCTCCGTTATGTTTATGTTAAATCAATTCACCCAATCAACTTATTATACCCAACATATTCATTCCCGCGCTATGCCCATTCTGCGGATTTACTTAACTTGACACGTGTAATTATCTGCCATAATCTGGCAGTATGATCACGAAGGCGATATTTTTTCTGGTGGCGGCTTGCGCGCTTTTTTCCTGCGCGGGAAATTCCGCCCAGTCAAAGCCCGCTATTTCCGGCGGAGGTGTAACTGCTGTCCGCATGCTTTCCGACTACGCGCCTTCGCTGAAGAACACCGCCGAGGATACCAGCGTTTACCTGCTTGATTCCGGTAAGCCCGGGGCGAAGCTGCTGCTGGTGGCTGGTACACACGGCGATGAACCGGCGGGCATTCAGGCGGCGGAGCTTTTTATCGCACGTGCCACAGTCCAGCAGGGCAGCGTTTTTGTCATTCCCCGCTTGAACGGTGCAGGCGTTGCCGCAGGAAGCCGCTTTGTGCAAGCCGACTGGGAGCGCTCTGGCGATGACGATTACTTCACGCCGCCTGAAGGCAGTACGCGGTATGCGGAAATAGAGCGGCGCAACATCAACCGTTCCTACCCAGGTTCAGAGTCCGGCGCGGCGGCGCAGAAGATCGCGCAGGCGGTGATGCGCTTGCTGGTTCAGGAGAATATCGACATTGCGATAGATATGCACGAGGCGCGTCCTTCCTCCGGTATTGCGCGGACAATTATCGCGAACC
>WQZT01000061.1 GCA_009780595.1 Treponema sp.
CCGCTCACAACGTCTGCACCAGCGGCAAAGAGCTTCTCCAGGTGGGGTAGGGTCAATCCAAATCCATCAGCGGCATTTTCGCCGTTGACCACCACAAAATCAGCAGAATGTTCTTGTATTACATGAGGCAGAAGGCGATCCAGTGCTTGCAACCCCGGATCGCCAACTACATCTCCAAGCATAATAGCCCGTACGATACGCACGTTTTACCTTGCGTACTCGGTAACTCTTGTCTCCCGGATGAGCGTTACTTTTATGCGCCCGGGATAACGCAGGTCATTTTCGATTTTCTTTGCTATCTGCTTCGCCAAATCCTTAGATTTGTCATCGTTCAGCGCCTCGTTGTTCACAAGTATCCGCAGTTCGCGACCTGCTTGAATTGCAAACGCCTTGTCAACGCCGTTAAAACCAGATGCGATGCCTTCAAGATCCTCGAGCCGCTTAGCATAGTTACCGAGCGTTTCCTGCCGCGCACCCGGTCTCGCCGCCGAGATCGCATCGGCAATCTGCACCAGCACCGACTCAATGCAGCTCGGTTCGATGTCGTTGTGATGGCTACCGATAGCGTTGATGATCCGGGGATCTTCGCCCAGCTTCCTCGCCATATCCATGCCAATTTCGGCGTGGTTAAGGTCAGAATCGGACTCAACACCCTTGCCAATGTCGTGAAACAGCGCGGCGCGTTTGGCGAGATCGCGGTTACAACCGCCCAGCTCCGCCGCCAACATCCCCGCAATTACTGCCACTTCTTTTGAGTGGTACAGTACATTTTGCCCATAGCTGGTGCGAAAATACAGCCGCCCCAAGGTATTAATAGCATCCCGCTTGATATTGTGAATCCCCAGATCAAAGAGAACCTTCTCGCCCTCCTCGAAAATCTTCTGGGAAATATCTTTTGTTACCTTTGTAACAATTTCCTCGATCCGCGCGGGGTGTATGCGCCCGTCGGTAATCAGCCGCTCAAGGCTGACTTTGGCAATTTCGCGTCGTATCGGGTCAAAACAGGAAATCACCACCGCTTCGGGTGTGTCGTCGATAATCACATCAACGCCTGTCAGCGTTTCCAACGTGCGGATATTGCGGCCTTCCCGCCCGATAATCCGCCCCTTCATCTCGTCATTAGGCAGCGTAACCGACGCAACCGTGCCTTCGCCCGTCGTCTCGGTAGCCAAACGCTGGATCGTGCTGAGAAGAATTTCCCGTGCCTTCTTTTCACTGGCGACAGTCGCTTCCTGCTCGATCTTGTTGAGGAGAGCCTGAGCATCGTGCTTGGCCTCGTTCTCCAGCCCCTGAATAATGAGCGACTTTGCTTCATCAACACTGAGACCGGAAATCCGCTCCAGTTCAACTCGGTAACGCTCTTCTTCCTTGTTGAGAGCTTCCGCCCGAATGTGAAACGTCTTTTCCTTCTCAGCGAGCGTTTGCTCCGTCCGCTCAATTTGAGAAATCTTTTTATCTATGCTCTCTTCTTTTTGAAACACACGGTGTTCATACCGCTGTAACTCAGCCTTTCTCTCCCGGGCTTCTCTTTCTTGCTGGTTTCTTTCCCGCAGAACTTGTTCTTTTGCTTCGACAAGTAATTCCTTCTTTTTAGCCTCAGCTTCTTTTATCGCATTCTGCTTTATTGCGTCAGCGCTTTTCTCCGATGCAGTAAGATGAAATCTGGCATACAGCCATCTAATAATCCAGCCTAAAGTCAACCCGGCAAGAGGAAGGATTATCATAAAAATCCTTTCCATTCATAACCCCTTACCGATATAAATAAGAATATTCCAAAAAAGTATACAATTTAATTTGCTTTTTGTCAAGCAAATTGTTGTTCGTCTTTTTCCTGCGCGCAGCTAATTATGTGGTGAAATATGGATTTCGCACAGGCAATTTTTCGTTTTTTCATTGATTTTTTCTTCAGTAATCCGTATATTATAGCGCATTTTCAAAATACGCCTTTACTTGCGGAGATAAAAATGAAAGAAAAAGAAAAACTGCACGGAATCAGCGCGGAGCTTATCCACCATGTGCAAAAACTGCAATGCTTGACGAAAAAGCTTTCGGATTTTGCCGCCGAACTTGCGGATGACTGCGAAGCGGACATACATTTGAGCGCCCGCCGAATGGGTACAGAGCCTTCAGCCCAGCCATTGCCGAATGTTATTCCGTTCCACCCCTGTGCCCTTCAGTCGGCCTCGCCTTTTTCGGCTTCTCCAACGCTGGCGACCTGCTGTTTTCAGGCAGCGCCCGGCCAGTCGTTACCGGATGGGCTTACCGATTACCGACCGCTTCTTCAGCGCGACGGCTTGCTTTTGCTGTCGTGGGATAAGCGCAACACCGAAATGGGCGAGCGCTACACCGCTTATTGGGTAACCAGCGTGGGCATTCCCCGCTTTTACGCATCGTTGCCCCTCAGCAAGGAGGATTTTCCCGCCGCACATCCGGACCACAAATCGTACGCCGCTGAGGATGGCATCGAGTTTTACGGGCAGGATGCGCCGTCTTACGTCGTTCATGTCGCTCCGGAACTGATGATGCACAACCCGCAGCACCGTGAACTGAGGCTTGAGCACATTCAAACGCTCAAAAATCAGGAGAATACAACGGATTTCAATTATATATACCTGCTAAAAACTGAAAAAAGGCGCAAACGCGGTACCTAAACATATTCGACACGCCGGGCGATTGCCGCGCGCGGTTCAGTCGTCGGCGCCAGTGGAACGTTTTCGTTCGATTTTGTCCAAAAGCCCGATACCCCACGCCGTGGAGCGGTTTCGCCCCCGCTTTTTCGACCAATACATAGCTTCGTCAGCACGCTGTATAATCTCGTCAGTAGAAAGATTGCTGTCCTTCTCAAAGGTGCATATTCCGATACTGATGGTTATCGGAGGTAAAGGCGGTTCCCAAGTAACCTTCATCTTTGACACAATATCCCGCAGCCGTTCCGCCGTAACAAACGCGCTGTGCTTATCAGTGTCCGGCAGCAGCACGGTAAACTCCTCCCCGCCAAAACGAGACGGTATGTCGTCGGTTCTGATTGTCTGCTTAATAGTGATGGCGAGGGTTTCCAGAACTCTGTCCCCGGCAAGGTGTCCGAACGTATCGTTGACTTTTTTAAAGAAATCAATATCGATAATAATAACGGATGCTTTTGAGCCGTTGCGCTTGGTTCTGGCGATTTCTTCGCCGAGGCGGGTTAGGAAAAAACCGTTGTTGTACAGCCCGGTTTTCACATCCCGCAGCGTTCGCTCGTAGTGCAGGTTGTTCTGAATTGCCAGTGAAACAAATGACATCAGGTGCTGGATAAACGAAAGCTCCGCTATCGAATACTCCTCGCCTCGAATCTTGTTCCCCATCAGCACCAGCCCGTAAAGTCCTGACGGTCCCATAATAGGGATAACCAGCTCAGGGTTGATGTTATCAAAGGATTTTAACGTCTCGCTGTGTTCGCCTTGGCAAAACTCAAACGAAAAAAGATCGTAGTTAACAGGGCGCGGGTACTTTTGGAAAAAAGGCTCAAAATGGTCGATGCTTTTGACTTCAAGGTTTGATGGCACAAGCTGATAGTTTTTGTACGATTTGATACTAATTTCATCGCGGTTGTGCAGGGGCTTCCAAATAAACACGATTGCCGAAGGCAGCGAGTAATCCGAAATCTGCCAGACGGTGGCATCGATGATTTCATCCACAGATGTGTGGGCGAAAATATCCAGCGCACTCGTTAGAAGTCGTTTAAACTTTTTGATTTCCCCTTCAAGCGAGTGAACAAAGTCAAAAACGCCAATCTCTTGCAAAAAAGCGTAGTTTTCCATGATTTTCTGATGGGAAAAAATATCAATGGTATCATCGTCAAGATGGGTTGGCTTTTTCTTCCGATCGTTTGTCAAGTTCTCCTCGAATTCCCTCAAATTACTGAAATTTCCCTCAAACTACTGAAAGTCGATCAGAAATTGAAGAACGCCATTCGGCTCTCTTGTCTTTATCTTCCCACTCGATAATTTTCTTGATAGTAAATTCGCGTTTCGGCTCGCCTTTCACCTTGTCCGGCGGGGTGTGAGGAACTTCGCCGCCTGAAAAGCAGACGACGGCAAAACGCCCGCCACCGATGTAGGTAACGGCTTCCCCCGCGCCGAGATTTTCCGCCCCGGCGATTCTGTCGGCGACGCACTCAAAATGCACCGGAGAGCCGGACTCTTTGTCGGAAATGGCGTACGATATGTCTTGAATGGGTTTGCCGCACCATGGGCAATCGGGAATTGGCAGCGGCTCGGTGCTGGTTTTCGGCGGAATCCACTTCGGGCGGTCGAAAAGCGCCGCCTTTCCGCTGCGTTGCCCTGCGCCCCGGTTGGAAAGCCCCGGGCGGTTGTAGCGGCCTGCGGTTTCGGCAACCGCGCGGTGTGACTTTTGAAACGACCGCGAATCTTTTTTTCCGCCGCCTCGGTTTTCATGTCCGGCAGCTTTGCGCGGTTCTCCGGCTCTCGACGAATGCTCGCCTTCGCCACAGTGGTGCATGCGGCGGTTTTTGTCCCGCCGTTTTTGGCGCTTGCGGTTATTGCCGCCACCATTACCGCCTTTTTCGCTGCCGTTCATACATTCCCCCTCCTTGGGGTATATCAAGAAGCTCGTTGCTAATAGTCAGAGCGATACGTTGTATAGCTTCTTGCAAATACTCTTCGTTGTTGATCTTTCTCCGTAAAAGTTCCAGCCTTGCAAGCCGGGTATTTTCTTTGTCCGGCTGTGGCGGAGTTTTACGCGTTGTTGTAATCATACACCCTCCGTGAAGGCAGATGCAAGGTGGACAATTCCCTGGGGAGAAACAAATAATACATCAAAGCGGATAGCCATATACATATATTTTCGATTTATAGAAAGGAAATACTTAGAGGTTTCGATGATCTTCCGTTGTTTTTTATTGTCTATTGCATATTCAAGCGCATCAATTTCGTAGGCGGAATATGTTTTCACCTCGGCGAACACCAGCGTCTGCCTGTCAAGGGCGATAATATCAACTTCTCCCCGTAGAAAACGGAAGTTTCTTTCCAGGATTTGCAGCCCTTTTTCTTCCAGAAAAGCCGCCGCCTGCTCTTCCCCCGCCTGACCTTTTCTAGGCATATTTTTTGGCGGCTTCCTTCGGGTCAAGCGCTTTTGCGATAAAAATATTTTTTTCCGCTAGAAGGTCGATTTCCTTACCCTGATTATTCTTGAAAACCGCACCTGATTCATCGACAAGTATCTTGACTTTCGGGCGCAGAGGGGCAGTTTTCTGGACATTCACCACGAGCGCCATCGCACCGTTGTTTAATAGGACAAGCGAACCAATAGGATAAATGCCCATCGTCTGAATAAATGCCTTAATCACATCCGGATCAAAGTGCCGCAGATTATCGGCGAGCAGGTTTTTCATCGCTTGATAGCCCATAATCGGGTTGCGGTAGGCTTTGTGGCTTATCATCGCCTCGAAAGCGTCTGCTACCGCCACAATGCGTGCGCCTATATCGATAGCTTTGCCCGAAAGCCGCCGTGGATAGCCTTCGCCGTCCCAGCGCTCGTGGTGTTGAAGCACAATCAGCCCTATATCGGCAGGGTATACAAGCTCCTTCATAACGATTGTATAGGTGAGCAAGGTGTGAGAGTGGATACGCAGGCGCTCCGTCGTTGAAAGGCTGCCCTTTTTGTGAACAAGCGAATCCGGCAGCCTGAGCATTCCCACATCGTGAAGTAGTCCGGCAGTAACGATACTCATAATTTTATTCGCGGAAAGTTTCATCTTCATTGCGATAAGGGCAGCAAGAATCGTTGTATTTATCAGGCTTTTTGCAAAGTGATGGCTTTGTATCCCGCCGCCCAGTACAAAACTGACAAAGGCGTTTTCCGACTCTTTGACCGCCAGCATAATTTGGCTGGCGATGTCATTGACCGCGCGGGCCTGCACTGGCTCGCATTTGGAGATACTGCTGCAAATTATGTCAATGCGCTCGATCCAGTCCAGGTAATTGCGGCGGGCTTCAGGTGAAGTGGTGCCACTTGCTCCATTCTGTGCGGCGCGGCCTTCATCCGAAAGGAATTCCGCCGCCTGAGCCGAAAAGGCCACAGGATGACCTTCAGTTTCCACCTCGGTAACTCCCCACGAATGGAGGCGCAGAAGGTCTTTCTTACGCACCGCCTCCCCGGCAGTGGCAAACAGATTTTTCCCCTCGATATACACTGGTTCGGAAAAAACCGTTCCCTCTTGTATATCTTTAACGGCAATTTTTTTCATCTTCCTTTTTCCTCTGAGAGTACGAAGGCAAGGATTTTTGCCAGCGCCTCCCAACACCACGGCGGAACAAAATCCCCCGGCTTTACCCCCGCATCAAGCAGAGCCGCCAGCGTGGTGTCCTCCATTATTTCTATGCCCGCTTCCTTGGCGCACGCGATAATCCGCTGGGCTTCATGCCCTCGGCCTTTTGCCAGAAGGCGGGGAACGCCTTCAGCGTTATTATACGCTATCGCGGAAGCTTTCTTCACACTATAAAATTATACCGTTTCGTCAATAGAAAGCAAGCACTCGGAAGAGAGGTCTTTTACAAAAGAAAGCGGTTCATCCGCATTTCGCACGTGAATCTCCTCGAACTCCAAAGGAGAAACTTCCCCCGCCAAAGCCGCCCCGCCCCTTAGAACCCCCTCGGCGTTCTTCGCCGCTGCATCCAACGCCTGCGGGGACAACGGTGGGCAAACTTGAATATCAGCCCGCAATTTTTCGTTGTTTTTCTTCAAAACACAGCGATAGTGCCTCTGCGGGGCGGTAATATCGGCAATCAAATGCCCGTTCCCGCCGGATAAAAAAGGCGCAGTTTTCAATATTCGCGCAACAATGTGCAATTCCGTACCTTGTACTGTTATCGTAAAAGGAAACACAGCCCAATGTTGCCCGTTTTTACCGGGAATCCGGTTTAAAAAATCCTCAACGCTGTCTTTTTCAGATTGTTCTTCAGCAAGAGCGGACAATTCCTCTGCCTCAGGAGCTTTTTCCCTGCCGTTGCGATTTTTCCCGCCGTTCTCTCCATTTCCGCCGCGTCCTTCGCCGCTCGCCGCGCCGTTCCCGCTCTCTCCGCCGCCCTGCCGCTCTTGTGCGTTTTCTTCGTTCTCCGTAACTGACGGCGCAAGCAAGCGGGCGTAGCGTTCCAGCGCCTCGCCGGATAGAGCAACGCCCTTGTCGAAAGCAGCGGCGGCGGCCATCGCCTGAGCTTCAATTTCGATGGTGGATGTTTCACCCGCCGTGTTTGCCGCCATCTGAGAAAGCGCCGCCGCACCCAGCGCATCTCTGCGAAGTGCGGCAAACAACGCCTTGCTGGGCGGCAAAGAGAAAAAACGGCTGAAAGCTATCAGTGCAATGGTAAGTGAATCTGCGGGAAGGTTAAGCGCGGCGGCAGTTTGGCGGAAAATTTCCCCGGCGGAAACGAAGTCCCGCGCCGGAGCGTGCCGCGCTACGGAAGATGGCGGCTCGGCACCCTGCGGTGCGGCACGCTCTGGTGCCGTACGCTCCGATGCGGCGGCGGTAGTCGCCGGAGTTGCAACCAGGACTGCGCCTTTCGCACCCTGCGCGTTATCAGGCAGAGCCGGCGCGCCAGCCTCCGCCGGAATTATCGCCCCAAGCCCCACACTGATACCGCCTGTGCGAAATTATTCGGCGGCGTTCCCGCTTTGCGGCGGCGTTGCAACCTGAGCGGCAGGAGCCGGGGCCGCAACTTGAGCCACAGCGGCAGTTTTAGCCTTACGCGAAACGATAAGCTCTTTGATTTTCGCCGCTTTGCCGATCTTGCCCCGAATATAGTACAGCTTCGCGCGGCGAACCTTTCCGGGACGGACAACTTCCACCTTCGTTACGCGGGGCGAATGAAGCGGAAACACCCGTTCAACTCCCACGCCGTAAGAATTCTTGCGGACAATAAACGTTTTGCCCACGCGCGAATTCTTCATAGCAATAACAAGCCCTTCGTAAATCTGAATCCGCACAGTTGTGCCTTCGATAATCTGGAAATGCACCTTAACGGTATCACCCACCTTAAAACTATCCAGCTTTTCCTGCTCCTTCATTTGAGCCGCCTCGATAGCGTGTATCAGGTTTTCTTTCTTTTCTTTTTCTTCTTTCTTTTCGCTCATCATTCCCCCTCGTCCAGCCGCTCGTCCGCAGCGCGACGTTTTTGCTCTATAATTTTACGGGTCTCTTCGTTAAAAAGACCGTGCGCCTCGCCCTGCTGAATCAACTCAGGCCGCAGTTTCAGGGTTTTTTCTACCCTTTTTTCAAGACGCCAACGCCGTATATTTTCGTGGTGCCCCGAAAGCAGAACTTCAGGAACCCTCATAGTACCATACATTTCAGGGCGTGTATACTGGGGATACTCTAGCAACCCCCCGGAAAAACTTTCCTCATCCAGCGAGGCCGGAGTAATCACCCGCTCAACCAGGCGATACGTTGCGTCAATCACAGTTAACGCCGCCACCTCGCCAGAAGAAAGCACATAATCACCCACAGAAATCTCATCGTCAACGTACGTATCGATAACCCGCTGGTCAATCCCCTCGTAGCGCCCGCACACAAGCACAAGCTCTCGCTC
>WQZT01000062.1 GCA_009780595.1 Treponema sp.
GGCAAGGAGGCGCGAAATGCGCTGTCCAAGCCGGGGCGGGCTTTGCACCAGCGAAACTGTGCCGCCCGGTGCCAAAAGCGCGGCAGCGGCGCGGGCAAAGTCGTCAAACGCCGCCGGAATGGATGCCGTTGCGCCCGCCCGCCGCCATGGTTCGCGTGCGAGGATGTGATCAAAGGTGGCGCAGGAAAACGCCTGTTCGGCATCTGCCACGCTGGGCAAAAGGTTGCTTGCGCTCACCACCAGTAAGGGCGCTTGCGCTTCGTCTGCTGCTCCGTCGAGGGTGGCGGCAAATTTCAGCAGACTTTCCCGCGCCGCCTCCGAATCTACCAACGCCGCTGCAAGCCCTTCCGGTGTACGCCGGAGAGCTTCCCACAGCAGAAGTCCGTCATTTGCGGCGGCAACCAATACGCGATGATGGCGGGCGATGGAACACTGCTGGAAAATGCGGTCGCGGTCGGCAAGGAGCAGGGCGCTTTTATTGGACTGCAAACGCTTCAGCCATCCTTCCCTGCCCTTCGACTGCGCCGACCATGTCAGCACTTCTCCCCCTGCACCCTGCGCCGCACCGCTACTCTCGCCCAGAATCACCGCCGCCTGAATCTCCCTTTTCCGCAGCACTTCGTCGCGTATTTTTGCTTCGTTGCCGGAAAGTGAAGGCATATAAAAAACCCTCCCCCGCAGGGAACCGGGCAGGTACGCTTGCGCCGCCCAGTGATCCCGATACGCGTGGGGGTAAATGTAGCCTTCACCGTGTCCAAATCCTTCGGCATCCCGATTCGCGTCTCGCAGATGGCCGGGAACTTCGGCATCCTCTTTTTCGACCTCTTTCATCACGTCAAAAAACGCCATTGTCGTGTTCGACTTTGCGGCGGTGGCAAGGCACAGGCAAGCTTGCGAAAGGGCAAAGTTGCCTTCGGGAAAGCCGATGCGGTCAAACGCCTGAGCGCAGGAAAGTACCGTGGTAACCGCCAAAGGATCGGCAAGCCCGACATCTTCCATCGCCAGAATTATCATCCGGCGAAAAATAAACGCCGGGTCCTCCCCCGCGCGTACCATTTTGGCAAGCCAGTACAGCGCCGCATCCGGATCGCTGCCCCGCACGCTCTTGATAAAGGCGCTGATAGTGTCAAAGTGGTAATCGCCGTCTCGGTCGTACAGCAGCGCCCGTCGCTGGATGCTTTCTTCGGCGGCTTGCAGGTTCACCGTAACGGGTGCGCCGTCAGGCGGAAGCCAGGCGGCGCTTGTTTCCACCGCCAGTTCCAGCGCGTTGAGGAGGCTTCGGGCGTCGCCCCCGGCGACTTCCACAAGGTGTTCCAGCGCGCCTTCCTCGAACGTAACGTGCCACGCGCCGTAACCCCGCTCCTTGTCGGCAAGGGCGCGACGGGCGGTTTTCATCAGGTCGGAACGTTCGAGGGATTTCAACTGAAAAATGCGGCTGCGGCTCACCAGTGCGCGGTTTACTTCAAAGAAGGGATTTTCCGTTGTCGCGCCGATAAGGATCACCGCGCCGTTTTCCACCCAGGGCAAAAGCGCGTCTTGCTGGGCTTTGTTCCAGCGGTGAACTTCATCAACAAAAAGGATAGTTCGCCTGCCGTACAACCGCCGCCGCTCATCAGCGCGATCGATAACCTCGCGGATGTCTTTAATTCCGGTTAAAACCGCGTTGAGGCTCTCAAAAACACTGCTGGTTGTATTTGCAATTACCCGCGCAAGACTCGTTTTGCCAGTACCCGGCGGGCCGTAAAAAATGAGCGAGGAAAGCCTGTCCGCTTGAATGGCGCGGCGCAAAAGGCGCCCCGGACCAACGATGTGATCCTGCCCGATGATGTCGTCCAACGCCTGCGGCCGCATTCGGTCAGCCAAAGGCCGCGCTTCGCTCCCACTTGCAGGGGAATCGAACAGGTCGCTCACCGCCAGTTTATCGTGTTATCCTCGGCGCGCCACTGATCGTCCCCAAAATAGTAGACAAACAACCCGTGGCGGGTCGTAGAGGCAAAAATAGGCGGCTCCCAACCATCAGGTTTAGGCGGGAAGAACTCTATACCATCAAGAGTTTTTAGATTGGGCGCTTGTAGAATAAACCGGAGTGCGCGGTTACCAATATTAGCATTGTAGCGCTCCCTGATGCTGAGGCTGGAATGCACCACCTCATTCCTGTTTCCGGGCGACCTGAGCAAAGGCGTACTACCAAGATTAACATCCCCAGTATTATCAAGTGCTATTTCTCGATAACCAAAGCGGGTAGTGTTAATACCCACCCCTACAAGAAGCAAGCGACGAACCCACGTATTGCTGCCGGAATCAAAAGCACTCCAAAAACTTAAAGCCCCGGTGAAAGAAGAAACCCCGGGATCACCCACCGGACTATCCCACAAAGCAGAATTTGGGGGATCTGATAACTCTGTAGCTTTAAAAGCATACAAGTGAGAAGAACTATTACTATTGCCAACTACAACAATCTCGTTTGTAGTTTCTATAATGCCGGTTATAACAAAATTGGTGCGTGGGGAAACTGCAACCATAGCGGACACAATACTAGCGGCAGGTGTAGTTGTTGGAACTCTGAAAATTCCCGCTTGCCCAGTGGCAATGTATATATCCCCGCTCAATTCCGCAATGCCTCTCAGGTTAACATCCCCATTTCCGGTTATTATCGAATGAACAGCTGCCTGGTTATTTCCGGTTGGAGAATCAAAAACCAGTATAGCGTGTTCTTCCGAGTTACCTCGAACTTCAGCCCGAGCAAAAATTTTATTATTCGTGCTGAAAAGACGCGTAATTCTGCGATGATCTGTATGAATTGTTACCCATTGACCATGTAAAAATTTCATAATACGCGAGACATTTCCGCTGTCAACAACCGCAAAAAGCTCATTCTTAACGACAGCAAGCCCTTCAACGGAAGCGCCTGGTTGAGTAAGCGGATTCCATTTCCATCGCCCCTCTCCTCTATCAAAGCCAAAAGCCCAGACGTTGTTAGCACGATTTCCCCACGCGTATACCGTGCTGTCGCTAACGGCAAAGTTTCCGGGACTTCCCTGAATGATAGAGTTCCTTGGCGTATCTTCCAGCGATACAGCATGAAAAATCGCATCATTGCCGCAGGAGAGACCAATACAACAAGCCAGTAGAACGGTGAAAAAAAGCCATGTTCGATTTAATTTTTTCATACTCAAACTTCCGCTAAAAATGAAACCTGGCGGTAAATGTTAGCGCCAAAAAATTACCCAAAACAGTACGCTTGATTCCCTCTTCGTCAAGACCGTTTTGAGGAACAAGCGACCACGTAGCGTTAAGACCAAAAGACCAGTCTTGACTAAAACGCCAAAACGCCCCTGCACTTGGCTGTATAATGAAGCCCAAATACCGTTGCTCCAGCAGCGACTGACGCGCCCCGCCAAGCATCAAACTCAATGGAAATTCAAAACGATTAAGGATAAACTGATACCCAATCCGTGCGCCAAAAGGAATCATAAAAAACATATTTCCCCCAAGAGTAGGGGTAAATATTGCGGCAAGCTCCCCGCCGATAAAAAGATTAGAAGTCAAAAAATAGTTGAACGACAAAGCACCCGCGCCGCCCATCGACATATTACTGCTCTGGCTGCCTTCTGGAATTGGGTCTGCGAAATAAAAAAAAGTTGGAAAAATCACACCCACACTCATATTGAATGTTTTATCTCCGCGATTGTACAACGTCGACTCAAAGGTAACCCAGTCAACATCAATATTAGGCGGGTCGTTATCTTCCCGTTCATCCTGAGCACATAGATTGGATGCTGAAATAATCAGGACAAACACGAAGGTGAGCGACCAAATCCTCGGTTGCATATATACTCCTGTAGCCACAGTAGCCGATACGGCGATTTTATTCAAGCTGTGATCACACCCCGATAATCGACTGTAGTTACTTTGAGAACAACCAAGTCATCAGACGGGTTACTGCGGGCAGAAATACAAATGTGTAAACTGCCCGCCCACGCGGTTCAGCCAGGAAAAAGCGAAGTTGCACTCAGTTAAACTTAGCGATAGGCACAAAACTCTCGGCTTTCAACGCCGCACCGCCCACCAGCGCGCCGTCTATGTCCGACATTGCCATAAGCTCGGCGGCATTGTCGGGCTTTACCGATCCGCCATACTGGATGATAATCCGCTTGGCTGCCTGCGCCCCGTACAGTTTTTCCACAACGCCGCGCACAAACTTGTGAACAGCTTGCGCGTCATTCGGCGTGGCGGTTTTCCCCGTGCCGATAGCCCACACCGGTTCGTAGGCAAGGGTAACGCGGGCAAGTTCCTGCGCTGTAACGCCTGAAAGCCCCTTTTCCGTCTGGCGCTTGCACACAGATTCCACTTTGCCCGCTTCGCGTTCGGCAAGCGTTTCGCCGATGCAGAGGATAACTTCAAAACCGTGCTTGAGCGCAAGCTTGACCTTTTTGTTGATGAGGGCATCATCTTCTTTGTAGATGTGCCGCCGCTCGCTGTGTCCAAGTATAATCGCACGAACGCCTGCGTCTTTGAGTTGCAGCGGCGAAACTTCCCCAGTGTGCGCCCCCTGCTCCTCGGCGGCGCAGTTTTGCGCGCCCAGCAGAATATTGCTCCCCGCAAGAACCTCGCCAACGGCGGCAAGGGCGGTGAAAGACGGAGCTACAAGGTACTTGTGCTTGCCAGACTTCAGCGGCTTGACCAAAGACTTCGCAAGAGCCGCCGCCTCGCCTGCTGTCATGTGCATTTTCCAGTTTCCGGCGATAAAATACTCGCGCGCGCGGCACACTTCGATGCCGGGAAGCTGGCGGCCTTCCAGCAGTTCAAGGGAAGCACCGCCGCCGGTGCTTACGTGGCTCATTTTTGAGGCGAGCTTGAACTTGTTCACGGCGGCAACAGAATCGCCGCCGCCAACCACGGTGATTACTCCTTTGCCAGTGGCTTCCGCAACGAGTTTTGCAACCACCTCAGTTCCGGCGGCAAAAGCGTCAAACTCAAAAACCCCGACAGGACCGTTCCACACTATCGTTTTTGCTTTGGCAAGCGCCTTTTTGTATTTTTCCCGTGTTTTCGGCCCGACATCCATTCCCATAAGATTGTCGGGGATGTTGGCAGACGCGACTGCCACAGGTTTTGCGGCTGCATCGAACTTCTCCGCGCAGACGTGATCCAGCGGAAGAACAATCTCCGCACCAGCCTTTTCCGCCGCCGCGAGAATCTTTTTGGCAGTTTCGATTTGGTCGTTTTCCACCAGCGACGTGCCGATTTTCTTGCCCTGCGCTTTCAAGAAGGTGTACGCCATCCCGCCGCCAATCACCAGCACCGATGCGTTTTTCAGCAGGCTTTCCAGTACCGCGATTTTTGACGAAACCTTCGCCCCGCCGATAATGGCGGCAAGCGGCTTTACCGGAGCGGTAACAATCGGTTCAAGGTAATTAACTTCTTTTTCCATAAGGAAGCCTGCGACTGAAACCGGCACAAACTTCGCGATGGAAGCCGTGGAAGCGTGATCGCGGTGCGCGGTGCCGAAGGCGTCGTTGACAAAAACATCGCCGTATTCGGCAAGCGCCTTTGCCAGCTTGTCAAGGTCTTTTGCATCCTTGGCGGTTTCTTCCTTGTGGAAACGGGTATTCTCCAGCATAATCACCGTGTCGGCCTTTTGACTGTCGATAAACGCCTTCTTGCCGTAGCAGCCGTCTTCACCCGCGAACACCACCGGGGCGGTTTTCGCCAGTTTCTTCTGCAAATACGCCGCCACTGCCGCCATCCGATGCTTGCCCTTGATATACTTTTCCTTATCAAAGGGCTTGCCGTCTTTTTCCGCTTTGGACTTCGCCTTCTCGGAATCCTTCGCCGGGTCACCCAAGTGGCTCATCAGGGTAAGCGTTTTCGCACCCTGCGTCATAATGTACTTTATTGTGGGAATTGCGGCGGTAATCCGGGTATCATCCTGAACCACGCCGTCTTTCATCGGCACGTTAAAATCAACGCGCATTATTACCCGTTTGCCTTTCAGATCAACAGATTTCACAGTTTTTATCACGTTACTTACCTCCGCTCTTCCCTTTGCAAGCTATTTTTTCTTACCGCCGCCTGCTTTCATCATAAACGTAAGCAAATCAACCACACGGCAAGAATAGCCCCACTCGTTATCGTACCATGACACCAATTTAAAAAACCGCTTTTCGCCGGGCAGATTGTTTTGCATAGTGGCAAGGCTGTCATACGTAGACGATGCGTCGTTGTGGATAAAATCGCTGGACACAACTTCCTCGTTGCAGTAGTGCAGAACCTTTTTTAGATACCCCTTGGAGGCTTTCTGCATCAGGCTGTCAATTTCTTCGATTGAGGTGTCCCGCGCGGCAGTGAACGTCAAATCCACCACAGACACGGTGGGTGTTGGAACACGGAAACTCATACCAGTGAGTTTTCCCTTGGTCTCAGGCAGGACTTCACCAACGGCCTTTGCCGCTCCGGTTGTTGAAGGAATAATGTTGATAGCCGCCGCCCGCCCGCCGCGCCAGTCTTTTTTGGAAGGCCCGTCAACAGTTTTTTGCGTTGCCGTGTAGGAGTGAATGGTGGTCATCAATCCTTTTTCAACACCAATTTTTTCTTTCAAAAGCACATGAACCAGCGGTGCCAAACAGTTCGTTGTACAGCTCGCGTTTGAAACAACGTGATCTGCTGCCGGGTTATATTTGTCGTTATTGACACCCATAACCAAAGTCGGGATTTTTTTCTCTTTAGCTTTGGCGGGCGCGGAAATGATCACTTTTTTTGCCCCAGCTTCGATGTGGCCGAAAGCCCTGTCATCGCAAAAAAGCCCAGTGCTCTCAATCACGTATTCCACCCCAAGTTTCTTCCACGGGAGATCTTTCAGCTCCTTTGCAGCCGGAACGCACTGAATTTTGCAGCCGTTCACAATCAGCACATCATCCTCAGCGGCAGAAGGGCTGCTTTTGGCAGTTTCGATTTTTGCCTTCATCTGCCCCTGTGTGGAATCGTACTTGAGCTGGTACGCAAAATATTTTGCGTCGGTGGAAATATCCGTAACAGCGACGACATCAATTTCCTTACCGAGCAGCTTTTGCTCCACGATGGACTGAAACACAAGACGGCCAATACGGCCAAACCCGTTAATCGCAACCTTAGTCATAAAAAACCTCCACGTTAATTATTAGCATTCGATTGATTTGTATAATAAGTCTAAGCAATAATAGAAAAAAAGTAAACTCCCGCAAACACTCGACGCGTTCATCTTCCAGCTTAAATTTTACAGATTAGATCCCATTTTCACACTGCCTTTAAGTGTAAACAGCATAGTAAAGGTGAAAGGGCGCCCCCAATTTTGGGGATCGGCAGGATTTTGGTAGTAATATCCCTCTTTGTTGCCCAATGCCATGGAAACGGCAAAGTATAATTCAAGGTGCTGCCAGGGGGAAATTCTGAAGCCCGGAGTTACTTGCGCGGACTGTTCCTCCGGAGCGTACAGCGTCTGAACAAAAAAGCGGACGCTACCCTTTCCTCTAAAGCGGTACAACAGGTTAAGCGCGAGATTAAGGCCTTCGTTAAAGGGGAAAGCAACAGAATCGGTAACGGTAGTTTCACGGCGGAGCCACAGCGCGTTGCGCTCGGTATTGAAAAACACTTCCCCGTTAACCCCTAACCTATTCTCAAAAAAATCGCGGAAAAAACCTACATTGAAAGCCCCACTGACATCGTTGGGATTGTTGAGATTATTGGTGTCCATCACTCCCACCCATTCGTTGTACCATTCTGTTTTGCCAAGTGTAGTTTTAATTGAAAGAAAACCACGCAACGGCATTGTTTCCTGATAGAACGTACCAATATCTATATCCACAACAGGAAGCGCAAGGTTAAACTTGCCTCCATAGGCAACATCCCTGCGGTCAATTTCATTGCCTTGCAGCAAATTTGTTCTGGTCAGCGCCAGAAGTTGAAAACCGCCAATGCCGACCGGTATATCGGCTCTCATAATGAACGGATCGCCTGTAACATCTTCGTGCGGAATACGGGCAATGAGGTTTGAAAAAGCAAAATTAGGCGAAATACCCCAGCGCTGCTCGAACCGTCCACCCTTCAGAAAAATCTTGTGGAACATATTGTAATCGAAAAAGAATTCAGCAAGATCGATTGTGGAGCCGGGGAAGGTGATTAACAACGAACTTCTCACCCTCAAAAATTCAGAGATCTGGGTGTCCAAGTCGAATTTGATCCTCATCCATGCGGCAGGTCCCCAGGAAAAGCCCATTTTCTCCGTTTCTCTCGTGTACTCATCATCCCAAAACCATGGGGCTTCCTTCCATCCGGGGAAAGCGCCTGAAATGAATTCAAAAGAACCATTCAACGTAAAACCTGGCTGCTTCAGTAGAAGCAAGGGCGGACGCTCCTCCCTGGTTTCACCTAACGGCGAGGCTTCTGGTGGAGGTGTGGAAAACACCGAGGAAATATCCCAATCCAAAGAGGAGTCTTCTTGAGCGGCAAGCGGCAGGATAACAATCAACCCAATAAAGACTAAAAAAAATTTCACCTGCTAACGGACTCCA
>WQZT01000063.1 GCA_009780595.1 Treponema sp.
AGATGCAGAAGCCGGCTTACCTCTGTTTGAAATTGCCGTTGTGCCATGTAAGACTCCTTAAAGATAGTATGTGTATGTTTATTTTACAAAAATACGGCTAAAAATGTCAAATGCTGTGTAAGCGATACTGTAAGCGATAAATGATTGTTACGATGCAATTGCATTCACGCCCATTTAATGGTATATTTATAAAATGAGTGTTACGCAAACCGTTGACATATCCGACACCCGCCGAATTACCATTGATGTGCCAAACGAAGTGCCATGCGGCAAGGTTGTGCTTACCTTCACTCCGGCTCTGCTTGCTGCACCGCCGCAAACTGCTGCGGAAGCGCTGAAGTTAGCAATTGAGCGAAGTGTCGATCCTAACCGCCAACCGATTTCGCGCCACTTTGGAAAGCACAAGGGGATTTTTGGTGGCGATGGCGTAACGTATCAGAGAGCTTTCCGCGATGAATGGGACTAATATTGTTTTTGACACCTGTGCGGTTATCCAATTACTTGATCGCCAGCACAATCTTGCGGCGCAAGGTATCGACATTGAGAGTTGCCGTTTTTTAACCAGCGTTATTGTACGAATGGAACTATTGTCGAAACGGGCTTTGTCTGCCACAGAAGAACGAGACATTCGAGAGTTTCTCAGCGATGTGGTTGTCGTGCCTTTAGACGATGCAATAGAACAAAAAGCCAATGAAATACGTCGGACAACACCGCTAAAACTGCCGGACAGTATTGTTGCTGCTACATCGATTGTTTTAGGCGCCGTTCTCCTTACCAATGATGAACAACTGCTTACCTTTTCGTGGCAGGGTTTCAGAGCGCAGAATATTTTCTGATTGTATAAATTCTATCAAACCCGCGATGGTGATATTTGCTGGTTGCCCCTTGTTTTTTGGCTCTGCGGCAGGGTATACTTGCTATATGAAGTTACAGTGTGCCGCAAGGCTTGCTACAGCGACAGTTTTTTTTGTGTTGGTTATGGGAGTTTCCTGTGCCTCGAATCAGGTTATACCGGAGGGTTTAACCCAGATGGAGATGATCCAGCGGGGGCAGGAAGCCGCGTTCCGAAATAAGTTCCCGTTGGCGCTTTCCTATTACAGTACGCTTATAGAACGGTTCCCCAATGATATGTACCACATTACCGCTGCTGAGTACGAAATTGCGTTTATCCACTATAAACGAAGAGATTTTGGAACTGCGCGCACTCGGTTCGAAGCGCTTTTGGCGCGGTATGAAGGTCGCGATGCGGCGTTGCTCCCCCCGCAGTTTAAAGTTCTGTCGGAAATCGTTCTACAGCGGATAACGGAAGCTGAAGCCAGGCGCTCTCGGTAGTACGCCTACCGCGCAACAACGATAGCGTCGATGGTGATATTTTTCTCGGCGGCGCTATCAAACACCATGTTCCTTGTGATTTTCCCCCTGGGTGCTGGGTGCGGCGGAGCATCTCCTACTAGTATAATAATCCTGCGCTCCGCGCTCCACGGGAAACGGTTCACCGCATCGTGTAGCCCTTCGTACACCGCTTCTGGAATATCGCCGCCGCCGCGCGCGCCGATGGCGTTGAGGCTCCGCTGCAAAACGTTAAAATCGTTGGTAAACGGCACAAGGCGCGTAAGGTATTCCTCGAAGTAATCTTTAAAGCGCACGGCACCAATCCGCCACTCGGTGAACTCCGCCGTAACTTCCCGCAGCAGCGGGACAAGCTCGCGGCGAATCTCCGCCATGTACGGTCCCATACTGCCAGTTGTATCAAGGCACAGTACAATCTCAATGTCAATCTCGCTGCCCGCTTCCGCCCGCAGCGTATCTTCGATTGTTCTCATGAGGCTGGCGGCATCAACGGCATGGGAAAAACGCCCGCCGCCGTCTTTGGCAATCTCGGCAAACGCGCTCTCAGCCTCCGGCCGAAAGTTGCCGAGCGGTCGCTCTGTCGGCTGTTGGAGCGCCTGTAGGACAAACGGGTTGTCGGCAAACGCGCCCCGGTAATCGGCATAGGGAAGCTCAAACGCCCGAATGTTAATGTACGTTCCTTCCCCGACAAAGACCTCGCCGTGGCGTCCGGGCGGATGACCGTACTGCAAAACCCAGGGGATGTAGACATGGAACGCCGTCCCCAGCAACGGATGCTCAACTGGCGTTGACGAAACAAGCGAAAAAATCCCACTTTCACGGGGAATAGGCGCGCCGTCCAGGAGCCTGATTTCATCGCCGTTAATCGCGTTCCACTCCCGCGCACGGTACGCAAAATTATGCGCCGCCAACGCCGGATCTCTGGTTGATTCGGTAAGAAGCACCGACGCGATGCCAGGTTTTCTCCGTATAAAAAGATGAAACCCGCCATCGCTGCGAAGTTCGATGAGGAGATCCTCCCCGCCGAGGCTCAAGTCTTGCCCAAAAACAGGAGCCACAACGAGAATAACCGCGCACAACCACAAGATTTTTTTAGCCATATCTCAAAGTATCGGCATTTTGGCAGTGTGCTGCAATGAGGGCTGAGGCGAATCGTCAGCATTTATTACGGGGTGTTGATGAGGTGCGAGGTGGAGTTCATCACTAAGGGGTTATCGTATCTTGCATTTCAGATGCTTGCCGAGCTTCTTCCGCCGCGATACGTTTGTTGATCCTGCGCTGATTGACAACCGAAGAAACCAACGTGGCTATGGCTAATATAATAAAAATAAGACTAATGGGGCGGGTGAAAATCAGCCAGAACTGACCGTCATTGATCTGCATAAAACGACGCAGGTTTGATTCGCTCATTGGACCGAGAATAAGCGCGAGCAGTATGGGACTTAGGGGGAAGCCGTACTTTGTCAGGAGATAACCAACGCCGCCCATGCCAATGGCGAAAAACACGTCAAACATATTTTTGTTTATGGCGAAAGAACCGACGAGCGAAAGTACCAAAATTGCCGGAATAAGCAGCTTGCGTTCAATAGAAACGATTTTAGCGAAGAACTTGATTCCCAGCATTCCGGTTAGAAACACGGCAATATTGGACAGAAACATCGCTATAAAAACAGCGTAAACAATGTCCAAGTGTTGGACATACATCATTGGGCCGGGTTGGAAACCGTGGATGATAAACGCGCCCATCAGCACGGCAGTGTTGGAATCGCCGGGAACGCCGAGCGACAGCATAGGGATCATTGAGCCGCAAGCGCAGGAGCTGTTGGCAGATTCTGCGGCGGCGACCCCTTCGGGAGCGCCAGTTCCGAACTGTTCGGGGTGCTTGCTTGTCCGCTTTGCCTCAGAATAGGAGACAAATGCCGCAATGTCGCTCCCTACGCCGGGAATCGTCCCGATGAAAGAGCCGACGATGCTGCCGGTAAACAACGCCCTGCCTACTTTTTTAATATCCTGCCGCGAGGGGAGAACTCTTACTATTTTTCCTTGGGCTTTTTCAGTCGCAAGTATTTTTTCGATACCGTTGAAAACCTCGGTGATGGCAAACAGCCCGATAAGTCCCGGAATAAAAGGAATCCCATCGAACAGGGCTACGTGCTGGGTAAACCGCAGGTAGCCGGAAACTTTATCCATCCCCGCGGTTGCAATAAGCAACCCGAAAAAGCCCACCATCAGCCCTTTAACAAGGCTTTTCCCTGAAATTGAAATAATCACGGAAAGCCCGAAGATTGCCAGCGCAAAGAGTTCTGCGGGGCCGAAGCGCAGCGCAAAGCGGGAAATGAACGGGCTTAAAAAGGTCATAAATAAAGCGCCGGTTATTCCGCCGCAAATCGACGCGAAAAGAGCAATGGCAAGCGCTCTGCCCGCTTCCCCTTTTCTTGTCATGGGGTAGCCATCGAGAACTGTGGCGGCGGCAGCGGGAGTTCCCGGTGTGTTAATTAAAATCGCGGCGATGGAGCCGCCGTACATACAGCCAAAGAAAATACCGATGAGCATTCCGATGGCGGGAATGATAGTCATCCCGTGGGTAAAGGGAATAAGCAGGGCAATACTCATGGTTGAAGTAAGACCGGGTATAGCGCCGACCAAAATCCCGGCGGCAGCCCCTAAAACAATAATGAAAAGCGTATGAAGATTAAAAACCAACGCTCCTGCGCTGGTCAGCATTTCAACATCCATGACATCTCCTGAAGGCTACGGCCTTCTTACAGCAGCCCTCTGAGGATACCAAGCGGCATATTTACATTCAGAAATAAACTAAATGCGGCGAAAATAACGAGCGTTGTCCCGAGAGAAAAAATAGCCATCATCAAATATTTACGGTAACCCAGCAACAGCATGATTGCCGCCATCGCAATAGGCGTTATAATAAGAAACCCGACAATCTCCCATAACAGGGCGTAGACGATAATAATGCCAATTCCGGCAAACAGCCGTTGCATACCTTTGTCCAGCGGGCTGATGGTTGGCGTTTTTTCAGATTTTTGAGATTTTGCTACAAGAGACTGGATTACCAAGATAGTGGAACAGATAAAAAGTCCTATTGCCAGCTGGCGCGGGAAAAATTCCGGCCCTATTGGAACCAGCGGAAAACGCCTGAATCCAAGCGTTCTAATAAAAGCAAACGCGCTAAACGCCATCCCTACAAGGCCGCAGATGGTATTTGCTCTTTTCACACCGAAACCTCCTTTCGTGTTTCCAATAGTGTTTTCAAATAAATGTAAAAATTAAGACGGTGTGCGGCTTCGGCGCGCTGGTACGTGCGTGCCGAAGTCCATTCATCGCGCTAGTTTACCATCCCCAGATCAATCATCGTTCTGGTAACTGCTTCTTTATTATCACGCAGGAATGTCGCAAATTCGCCTGAAGGCAGGAAGTAAAGGTTTAAGTTTAGGTTTCGCGCCTGTTCGACAAAGGCGGGATCTTCCACAGCGGCGGTGAACGCGCGTTCAAGGGTTTCCCGGATAGCGGGATCCACGCCTCTGGGCAGGGCAAGCCCGCGCCACGTCTGATACACTATATCAAAACCCTGCTCGCGGAACGTGGGGACATTCGGGAACATCGGGCTGCGCTGGGCATCCATAACGCCAAGAACTTTTACATTTCCGGCTTCAACCTGGCTCCGAACTTCCGCTAAAGATACAGACACTGCCTGAATGTGTCCGCCAGCAAGAGCGGTAACGGCACCCGCCGCGCCTTCAAAGGGAATGTGATTTACCTGAATGCCGGTTTCGCTCGCCAAAAGCCCCGCGCCGATATGCCACACAGAACCGGGAGCGGAGTTGCCGATAGAAATCGTACCGGGATTGCGCCGGGCATACTCTACAAATTCCCGCACCGTGTTGTAGGGAGCGTTCACATGAACGGTAAGCGCGGCGGCATCAGCGTTCACAAGGATGAGCGGCTCGAAGTCCTCGAACGTAAAGTTGACCAAGCCTTGCTGCGGCAGAGAATTGAGTTCAAACGTAATCATCCCCATCGTATATCCATCGGCGCGCGCATTCATAATCGCCGCATGCCCGATAGCACCCGCGCCGCCAGTTCTGTTGTCAACGATGATGTTGACGCCAAGCTGCTTTGACGCAGCCGCGGACAACGCCCGCAAAATAGCGTCTGTGCCGCCGCCTGCAGACCATGGGCAAATCATAGTGATGTTTCTTGTGGGAAACGCACCATTTTCACCGCCGCCAGCAGCAAATACTGTATTGACTGCCAGCAACGAGATCAATACGGCTACAATAATTCTTTTCATTATTATTCCTCCATTGAATATAATTGATTATTTAAGCCATGGTACTATGTGGTTCTGCTGTTGTCAAGAAAAATTCGCCAATGGTATTACGCGCGACAAATATTCTTACTTCGGTTGTTTGCCGATGTACGCCAATATGCCGCCGTCCACGTACAGGATATGCCCGTTTACAAAGTCCGATGCGCGGGATGCGAGAAACACCGCCGGACCTTTCAGGTCATCGGTTATGCCCCAGCGCGCCGCCGGAGTTTTTGCAACGATGAAGTTGTCAAACGGGTGGCGGCTTCCGTCTGCCTGGCGCTCGCGCAAAACCGCGTTCTGCGGAGTTTCGATGTAGCCGGGACCTATACCGTTGCACTGAATGTTAAACTCGCCGTATTCGCTGGCGATGTTTTTGGTGAGCATCTTAAGCCCACCCTTTGCCGCAGTGTAAGCGCTAATCGTCTCCCGCCCAAGTTCGCTCATCATTGAACAGATATTGATAATCTTCCCCGCGCCTTTTTTCAGCATTCCGGGGATAACCGCTTTAGAAACGATAAACGCGCCGGTAAGATCGATGTCGATAACCTGGCGAAAATCGGCGGCACTCATCTCGACCATCGGAATCCTTTTAATGATCCCGGCGTTGTTTACGAGTATGTCCACCGCGCCAACTTCTTTTTCAATGTTTGCAAGCGTTTCGTTTACCGCATTTTCATCAGTAACATCACAGACGTAGCCATGCGCGGGAATGCCCGCAGCCTTGTAAGCTTTTTGGCTTGCGTCCAACGCGCTCCTGCAATTATAGACAACTGTCGCGCCCGCCTCGTGGTAAGCTTGGGAAATGGCAAAGCCGATACCGTAGGAACCGCCCGTTATCCACGCAATTTTCCCTTTCAACGAAAATATGTCCGTCATATTCATGTGTTTCTCCTTATTTTATCGCCCCCGCACTTCACCGCGTCTCAACGAGGCAGTAGCGCTTTTTCCCCGCACGAAGGATAATCTCCCCGCTTGCGTCAAGACTCGCCGCGCCGATGACGGCGGCGACATCGCCAACGGGCGAAAGTTCCCCGCCGCCCGATGACACAAACGCTCCGCCCTGCTCGACAAGGCGGCGGCCTTCGCTCTTGGTGGGGGCAAGCCCCGCATCGCAGAACAGGTCAACAACGTTGTAACCCGCCTCGAACTTCGCGCGGGGCAGACTCGCGCGGGGCATCGCAGACTTGTCGCCTGACGCACCACCGCCGAACGCCGCCTTCGCACCGGCAAGCGCCTTGTCCGCCTCGTCTTTGCCGTGGATGAGAGCGGTAACTTCCCAGCCCAGCCGCTCTTTTGCCTCGTTGGGATTTGACCCCGCCGCAGTCAGCGCGTCAATCTCCGGTATCGGCAAAAACGTAAACATCAAAAGGAAGCGGCGAATATCGGCATCGTGAATATTTCGCCAGTATTGGAAAAACTCGTACGGCGTTGTAATCGCCGGGTCAAGAAACAACGCGCCCTTCAACGTCTTGCCCATCTTGTTGCCGTCAGCCGTCGTTATCAGCGGGAACGTCAGAGCGTACGCCTCAACCCCCTCAATGCGGCGGATGAGATCAACCCCTGCAAGAATATTCCCCCACTGATCGTCGCCCCCGATTTGGAGACGGCAACCGTAGCGCCGGTACAGTTCCAGAAAATCGTAACTTTGCAGGAGCTGGTAATTAAACTCGATAAACGAAAGCCCCGTCTCCATGCGAACCTTATAAGCTTCCATTGTAAGCATACGGTTCACCGAAAAATGCACGCCAATGTCCCGCAGAAAGTCGATGTAATTAAGACTCGCAAGCCAATCCTTGTTATTTGCAGTCATTGTCTTGTCGCCGTCAAAACCAACGAAGTTGTCAAGCTGCGCCAAAATCGAAGCTGCGTTTTTATCCAGTTGCTCGTAACTGAGGATTTGCCGCGTTTCCGAGCGGAACGACGGGTCGCCAATCCGCGCCGTTCCCGCACCCATCAGCGCGATACCCTTGTGTCCAGAGTTGACCAGATGTTTGAGCGCGAAAAACGGCACCATATGCCCGATGTGAGCGCTGCTGGCAGTTGGATCAATCCCGATATAAAACGTAACCGGCCCTTCACCCATCAAACGGGACAGCCCCTCGGCATTACTACATTGGGCAAAAAACCCGCGCGACATTAAACTTTCAAGAGCAGGGTGCATAATTTCTCCTTAATACTTTGCAGTATTATAGTATACAATTACGCCTACATTCAAGGCTAAAACTTTTCTAATAAATCAGCCATAAGTACATTTGTCTTATATTACGAGCATGGAGTTTTCGCTTTGTCAAAACTCCCTAGTGAATTAGCCTACGGCTAATTCGCCAAACAAAGCTCTGCACTCCAGATAGAAGCGCTTTTCTTCAGCTTCCCCCATCGAAAAACTCTTGCGGGGAAGCGGGCCATTTTGAGCAATGGTTTTGAAAAAGCCGTCTTTTCTAACAGGCGGCAGAATAATCCCCGCCGCAGCCCGCGCCGGATCAGACGCTAAACGTACAGTCTCCTCTTCGCCGTGAATGTAGTCTATCGAAAAGCCGTTCTCGGAAACGAAGCGATCAAGCAGCGGCTGAATACTTGCAGTCGCAATATCAGGCAAGCGGCTTTCGATTCTGATGACGAGATTGCCGCC
>WQZT01000064.1 GCA_009780595.1 Treponema sp.
CCCATCTTTTTCAGAGTGTGATTCGCCTCACAGCCAACAGCAGTTACGGTATACCGTTTGTTTCCCAACTGCACGCTGTCCCCCGGTTTAACATCAGTGGGAAGTTTGGCAGCTGTGTGGAGAGCTGAAAGCTCGGCAAGCTCTTGTGGAGCGTTTTCATTAAACACCACAATGAGACCCTGCTCAAACATTTCTCCGTAAATATCACCCAATTTCGTAATCGTTGTTTTGTATTCCACTTGGTTCGCCTTTTAATACAACCCAAAGCTAAACAGGAACGCAATGATTACTGATATGGGGCCGGTGATAAGTCGGGAGAACAAAACAGCCGGAACGCCAGCGTTGATTGTTTCCGGTTCTGCTTCGCCAAGGGCAAGCCCAACCGGGACAAAGTCGCAACCAACCTGCGGGTTTATTGCAAACAGCGCCGGCAGAGCCATTGCAGGCGGAATAGCGCCGACAGCAATTTGCTGACCTATCAAAACACCTACGATTTGAGCAATGACCGCGCCGGGACCGATAACCGGAGAAATAATCGGGATAGCGCAGATGATACAAATGACCAACATTCCGATGAGCGTTCCGGCAAGAGGGGCAATACTGTTGGCAATAACCGTGCCCAGACCTGTTCCGTTGATAATACCGATTATCAGCGCGACGAAAGCCATAAAGGGCAGGATATGTTTTATTACCATCTCAATAGTATCGCGCCCTGCCTGAAAGAATTTTCCAACAACGCCGCCAACCGCTCTTCCAATACCGACGAGTATCCCCTGCTTTTGAGCCGCAGAACCGCTGCCGGAATTAGCCTTCATTTTTTCCCCTTGCGCGGACGCTTTGGTAACAACATCGCCCTGCCCCGCCAAACTCACGTTGTCAACTTTAACACCGGAGACGTAAATATCAGCAGTGATATACTGAGCCAAAGGACCAGAAGGGCCGATAGCCATGAGATTGATTGTAGGGATGCGCTTTTTGGGATACACTCCGCAGCGGGCTGTACCGCCGCAGTCAACAACAACGACCGCAATCTGGTTTTCCGGCACGCCGGAATTAAAACCATCTACCGCCTCGCAACCCGTCATCTCGGCAATTCGTTTTGATACGTTGTCGATGCCGCCGCCAATTACCGATACAATTTTGTTCTTTTCATCCGTTGGTTGAATAACAAGGGGGCCGCCCCAGCCGCCATCTCCGGCGGATATTTTAACTGCTTTGTATGACATCTTACGCCTTCCTCTTCATAAAGAACATGGTAAATCGCTCGGTGATAAGCCCGCGAATTAAAATAACGATAACACCAACGATAAAGTACCTCACTGCCAAAGGAGACAGCTCCAGCCCCAACGCGGTAACACCGCTGGCAATTCCAAGCCAGACAAAAAGCTCGCCCGGATTAGCGTGCGGGAAAATCCCCGTTATCGGGTGAACAAACGAAACTGCCGAATCGTAAAACGCCGGCTTGTATTTTTCTTCCACAAATCTCCCAAAGGTATAGCACATGGGATTCGCCAAAACAAAAACTGCAAGAACAGGCAGCACCGTGTACCGGAACAACCAAAACTTGCCGTACTTTCTGGCAAAGCCGTCAACCTTCTCTTTGCCGATTATCGCAATAAGCGCGTTTATCAGCGTGATGAAAACTATCAGCGTTGGAATAATTCCGGTAACCAACCCCATGAAAGTTTCCCCTCCCAAGCGGAACAGGTTCATAAACCATTCCAGTCCGCCGCCAATTGAATCCAATGCACCCATCTCTTCCTCCTAATAACTTTATCTAAAGGCACGCATACGCACGCCCGAAACACCACTATTCTTCCTCTTCCATTTCCCGTTCTTTTTCTCTTCGCACATAGTTATCAACAGCTTCTACAGCCTGAATTAAAGCCCCTTTCTTTTTGCTCAGCATCGACGGATCGTAGGGATGTTTTTTTCTATACCACTTCATTTCAATCGCGTCCTTTTCAATTCCAATCCGGCGCAATTTTTCCAGAGAACATTCTGCATATTCTTTAACTTCCCGAAAGTTGGCGAAAACCGTGTAGCCCCGCATGCTTTGAACGCTCACAACCCGATCTTCAATTCGGTTATATACGAGGATAAGCAATTCTCCGGGTCGGAAAAAACCTTTTCGCTGACCGACACCCACGATGCCTTTTCCAAGCCACGTTCTTACGGTTTTCTGATAACGGCGGATCTGAAGGAAGCTCATAATTACCTGCACAGACAACAGTCCCAAAATTAGCAGAAAAACAATTAGCCGCTGTTCGATACAATCCTCCTTTACCTTTACATTACTATATTACTATTTAATACATCAACGTTTATATTTGTCAACAAAATTCGATAAAAATAATAGAAATTATCTAATTTTTTTACATTTGTAAATAAAAATGTGAAAACCGGGTTAAAAATAGATAACAAACGAAAAATTTTTGAGCTTCCAAGTTTCTCAATGCTGTATGTGAAGATCAAATTGTGGGGCAGGATTATACAAGAACGGGCGGGAACTAATGTTTGAGGAGCAGCGCTGCGGTAGCTTCATCGGTGAAAATATCGGTTACGAGTTTTCCTTGAAGGGCGGCTCTAATGGCATTCGCCTTTGGCTCCCCGCAGGCAATCCCGATCCGCCGCGGAATACTCAAATACGTTTGCGGATCGATGCCAACAAGACGCCGATTGGCGGGAATATTCATAAGGCGCCCCTGCTTGTCATAATGATAACCGCAGACATCGCAGCACGACCCGGTATTGTATATTTCAGAAGCTTCCCTCTGCGATATGAAACCTGCTTGCACCAAGCGGCTTTCTTTTGGATCATCGGAACTGATGCCTACCAAAGCTATATCGAGGTTTTTGGTTTTTTCATACGTTTCCCGTATACCTTTTTCCAACAACAGCGATTTTTTGAACCATTCACTTTTAACAAAAAGCGGAGCCAGCAGGGTAAAACAACGGGCATGAAGTTTCGATGCAAAGACTCTGGCAAGTTCAGAACCATCAGGAAGATTCGGCGATCCTCCAAAACCTCCCATAAGCTGGATGACCTCACCGCCATGTATTACGGAGCGCTCAAACACTTGTATCATTTGATATAGCGAAGTCCCCCAGCCCAACCCTATGCGAAGCCCATCTTTCAAGAAAGAGGTGAGAAACATGGCTGCGCTGCGGCACGTCTTTATTAAGGTTGAAGCATCGGTCTCTTCGTTTGCAATAATAGATGCTGTTTGCAGATTGTAGATTTTTACCAGTTGCTGTGCCAACGGAGAATGCTGAGCAACGTTGTCTTTGATTCGTATTTCAACGATGCCCTTTTTTTTACATTCTTTTAATATTGATGCTACGGTTGGTCTTGAAATTTTATAATGCACGGCAATCTCTGATTGCGTCAATTCGTCAATGTAATAACTTTTTGCAATTGCAATTAGAAAATCAACGCTCCTATTCACATTTAATCCTCCAGGCGGCGCAGCTCGCGGCGCACGGCAAGGTTCTCCGGGTCAAGTGCCAAGCCGCGTTCCAAAGCGGCGCGGCTTTCCTGCCGCCGCCCCTGCGCTTGCAGTATCCGGCTTAGGCGCAGATGTACTTCGGCGGCGGCGGCGCGTTCGGCGGGGCTGGCTCTTTCGCCAGTGGCAGTGGCAACAAGCGCGGCGGCGGTTTCGTATGCCGTTTGCGCGGCGGCAATCTGGCGGCGGCTTTCGTAGATGCGGGCGAGGTTGGCGAACGTCCGCCAGTCCGCGTCTGCGTCCGGCTGCTCCGCGCCCCGCAGAATGCTTTCCCCGGCGGCAATGTCCCCCGCGCGGAGCAAAGCAAGGGCGCGGTGAGACGCAACCCAGCCACCAGACATCCCGCTACGAGCGGCGGCGTCAAGCAGGCGCTGCACTTCGCTGTACAGCCGCCGATGTTCAAAATACCACGCCGCCCAGCGGTGTATGTCCTCATCCCCGAGGTGGCGGTTTACCAGCAGCCAAACCTCGGCGGTGGTGCGGGCGAGCGGCAATGTGTCGAGGCTTCGGCGCAGCAGTTCCAAGTCAAGCAGGGGATGCTGCTCGATGCCCGCTTCGGTGGCAGTTTCCAAAAGAGTTGTAATGCCGCTCGCGGTATCCATCAGGCGCGTGTAGCGGATGACGCTGGAAATACCCGTGCTGTCGTCCATCGGGTTTTGCCCCCTTTGGGCGCGGTACGAAAAAAGTTGCCTGAGCCACTGCTGTTGTTCCTGCTGTGTGGCAGCAGAGGCGGCAAGGTTATACAAAAGCCGGGAATGCCCGCTTCCCGCCAGCTCGTCACGCGCGGGATTTGCACGGCTTTCGCGACTTTCGCTCGCCGAGGCAAGCAAATGCCAGAGCGTGCGCGCGCCCTGCATTTCACCCGCCAGCGCAAGCGCATCCGCAAGGCGGATTATGTCGGCATCGCTGCCAGTAGAGCCGGCAAGGCGCGACAAAATTTCCGCAGCCCGGCGGGGATTGTTGTGGTCGTAAAAGAACTCCGCCGCCATTCGCCGGGCGCCGGCTTCATCGGCAGCGGTAGCCACAAGCGAATCGAGCCTTGCAGTTGCGCCTGAAATGTCCCCATGGACAGAGCGCAGGAGGAAATCATTGACAAGGATGTACTCTGCACCAGCGGCGATAGCTTGTTCGGGAATTTCAAAGCCGCCCGCTGTAACGGTAGCGGCGGCGGCAGGGTCGTCAAAGTTTCCGGCAAGGATGTGCAAAGCCAGCACAGCGTACGCAAAGCGCGGTTGCGCCGTCATCTTCCCGGCATACGCGCCAAGCAGAAGTCTCCCTTCGGCAAAGCCATCGCTGAAGTTGCCTGAAAAACTGCCACCATTGGAAAGAACAAGGGCTTCCGCCGCAACTGCCGCAATATCCGGCGAAACGGGAAAAGCTGCCGCCGCTTTCTGCGCGGCGTTGCGGTACCAGACACTGTAGCTGCCGTCGAGCAGGGCAAGGGCACGGTACCGCTTCAGCGCGGAAAGGTGCTCCTGCGGCGTTGCAGCCCGCCGTTGCAGCCGGGCAAGGCGCCGCTCAATCCGCACCGGGCTTTCCCCCGCCAGCACACGCGCCGGGGCGTTGAAGTAGTCAAACGATTGCAACTCGCGGGAAAAGCGGCTTGTCGTTTCCCCATCCTGCCGCATGAGAGCCGCAGCGATCATTCCCGCTGAGCACACCAAAACAAGAGCAAAACCTACAATACAAACATGTTTAAGGGGAAGTTTTGGCACTATCTCCCTCCGTAGCCTCCGCAGAAGGAACAAGAGATTTCAGAATGCCGTCAAGAACACCATTTACAAAGCGGTACGAATCATCAGTACCGAATTCTTTGGAAATGCAAATGGCCTCGTCAATAACAACGCTGGCGGGGATGTCGCGCTGGTACATCAGCGTGTACGCGCTCATCCTCAGCACTGCCAAATCAACCCGGTTAAGGCGTTCAATATTCCAGTTTTTCAGGTGTTTTTGGATGGTTTTGTCGATACCGGCGATGTTTTCAACTGTCCCGATAACCAACAGGCGCGAAAACACAGCCTCTTCATCGCTCAAAACCTGAGCAGTACCGCTGTCATCGATATTCCACGAAAAATCCAGCAAGCCGTCAGGGATAGACGTGTCTTTGCCTTTGCTCTCCCTGTAATGAAGGTCCCAAGAAAACAGCGCCTGAAACGCCAGAATTCTTCCCTTTCGCCGTGACACCATTACCAGTTAAGATTGTTTTCCATTATCTGGAAAGGATTTCCCGATCTCAGTTCCGTTATCAGCTCTTGCTGAGCCTTTACCAGCACTTCCTGCTGACGTTGTTCGTATAAACTGCTCCAGATAAACTGCCGTACGGTCATACTGCTTCCCAAATCGAAAATATCATTGAGTTCCAAGTTTGCATGCGGAAACGTTTCTGTAACTTTGATAATATGGTACGCTTGCGGACCTTCAAGGAGGCCGGAAACCTCGCCAACTCCAAGCGAAAACGCCGCAGTCATAAACGCCGCGCCAGTCATCTGCTGGGCTTGCATATTTCGGGGCAGAAAGCCGCCATCTCCGGCGTGAAAATCGGCGTTCGGAAGTTGCGCACGCATTGCCACGTTTTCAAAAGCAGCCGAATTGGAGGCAATTTCCTTATTGAGCCTGTCGGCGATTCCCTGCGCACGACTTCGGGATGCCGCATCCGGCCCATAGGGAACGGAAATCATTGAAAAGCGAACAGTTTCAGGACGGACAAAGCGAGAGCGCGAAAGATTGTGAAAGTTTACAATTTCAGCTTCGGTCGGCTCGGCGATAGCCTTGAAAAGCGACTCCTTCTGAGACATCATATACCGTTGAACGGTTGCTTGCCGCCTGAGCGCTTCCCGAAACGCCGGGAATTCCTGCCCTGTCTCGTTTTTAATCGCCTCGGCAAACTCGGCTTCAGTCGGCACACGCCCGATAGATTGCGCCATTTGCTGCCTCATCTGCTGAATATGCTGGTTCAACTCGTTGTCGGTAACGGCAACCTTGTCCCGCTCCGCCGCTTGCATCGCAAGCCGCTCGTTAATCATCACATCAAGCACCTGCCGCCGCTGTTCCACCGTCGAACTATGGGCTGTGCGAGCAACTTCCTCGCTCGTGGGCGGCCGCCTCAAACGCTGCACAAGATCCTGCCACGCAAGATTTTCAAGCTCAGTCCGCAGTTGCCGCACGGTGATAGGTTCGCTCTTGGTCAGCCGCACAATCGCAACTGGCTGTAATTCAATTTGGGCAAACACTGCTTGCGCCGACAAGCTCACAAAAAGCAACAAAATCAGGTAACGTTTCATATCAATCCTTCTATATAACATAGACAAACATACATATATAAAAAAACAGGTGCCTTTCAGGTTACTGAAGTACCGCCCTAATTCGGCGAACTCCGGCAGATGACGACTGCTCCTTCTGAATAACAAACTTCCCCAAAACTCCAGTATGCTCCACGTGAGGGCCGCCGCACAGCTCCATGCTAAAACACGCGGGCTTTTGCCCCATCGTGTACACCTTGACTTTGGATTCGTACTTTTCCCCGAACAGCGCCGATGCCCCCGCCGCTTTTGCCGCTTCGATATCCATAATTTCCATCGAAACAGGCAGATCGCTACGAATCTGTTCGTTGACAATATCCTGCACCTTGCCAATTTCTTCGGACGTCATCGCCGCGCCGTGGGAAAAGTCAAAGCGCAACCGCTCCGCGGTGATATTCGAGCCTTTCTGGGCAACGTGCTCGCCGAGCACCATCTTCAGTGCCTTGTGGAGCAGGTGCGTGGCAGTGTGGTACTTTGTGGCAATCTCGCTGTGATCCTGCAAGCCGCCCTTGAAAACCTGCTCGCTGCCGGCACGGGAAAGCTCCTGGTGCTTTTTGAACGCCGCGTCAAACTCCTCGCGGTTCACCGTCATCCCGTTTTCAGCGGCAAGTTCCCCCGTCAACTCAATGGGAAAACCGTAGGTATCGTAGAGCTTAAACGCAAGCCTCCCGCTCATCACCTTGCGCGGATCTTTGAGCAAACTCGGAAGGAGCTTTTCAAATTCGTGTTCCCCTTTCTGAAGGGTTTCCAGAAACTTTTGCTCCTCTTTATTTAACTCTTCGATTATATAAGCTTTATTGTCTGTCAGTTCCGGGTACGAGCCTTCGTTCTGCTTGATTATCACGCTGGCAATCGGCGAAATCAGCGGAACTGAGCTTTCGCTGCCCAGCAACTTCCGCCCATGGCGCACCGCGCGGCGTATCAGGCGGCGCAGCACATAGCCCGCCCCCGCGTTGGAAGGGCTGACCGCTTTCGGGTCGCCCAGCACAAACGTCGAAGCCCGCGTATGGTCGCAGATAATCCGCACCGATTTATCTTTTTCCTCATCCGTGCCGTATGCGTACCCCGTGCCGTTCTGCACCGCCGCAATAATCGGCGCGAAAATATCCGTATCGTACACCGATTTCTTTCCGTTCAGAATCGTAACCGTGCGCTCAATCCCCATTCCGGTATCAACGCACTGGCGGGACAGCTGCTCGTACTGCCCTTCGGCGTTTTTGTTGTACTGCATAAAAACGTCGTTCCAGATTTCAAGCCACTTGCCGCAGGAACAACCCGGCTTGCAATCGTGGCAGCACGGCTTGTCGCCCACATAGTAAAACATCTCCGAATCAGGGCCGCACGGCCCCGTTGTTCCCGCAGGTCCCCACCAGTTGTCCTCTTTCGGCAAGTAGGCAATGCGGTTTTCAGGAATTCCCAAACTCTTCCACACCGCCGCCGA
>WQZT01000065.1 GCA_009780595.1 Treponema sp.
CATCGTAGTGCCGGATTATAACAATAATATTTGCTGCTTTCATGTACCGGTTCGTCTGTGTTTATGTGGATTACAGGATCATCTGTAACATCAAATTTGAACGCAAGGATTTTGCAACTCTCCGCTACACCTAAACTTTCATCCCGCTATCAAGCGTTCGGCGCGTCAGGTGCAAACGGGGCAAAATAATCCGGCAGCGGCGCACTAATGTCCAAGCCCTGCGGAAGCAAATCCGGCACAGGCGGAATTGCAAGGCGCACCGCGTGAAGAAGCATCCGCTTTATTCCGCAGGCTTTCTTCAGCTTTTTGTTCAAGGGAAAATCGCCGTATTTATCGTCGCCCAAAAGCGGATGCCCGATTCCGGCAAGATGCCGCCGTATCTGGTGCATGCGCCCCGTTCCCAGTTCCAGCTCCACCAGCGAGCAGGCAACTTCTCCGGCGGTGCTTGACGAAAGAACCTTGTAGTGCGTCAACGATTCCTGCTGTTTTGCCCCCCGCTCCCCGCGAAACTTCCCGCGAGCCTCCCCCAGCGCGTCAAGCTTGTGCCGGATTATCCCCTGCGGCGGGCGCGGGATTCCGGCGCACACTCCCCAGTATTGCTTGACAATGGCGCGGCTCTTTTTTTCCCCGCCCGTTATCGCCGCCCCATTCACCGAACCCGCCAGGAGCGTGGAAAATGCGGCGGCGGCACCCTTCGTCTTGGCAACCAGAATTGCGCCGGAGGTGTCCCTGTCCAAACGGTGAACCAAAAGCGGGCGGGGGGAATATTTTTCCGACAAGATTGAATCAAGGGAAGTGCTCACGCCTTCTCCGCCCTGGACAGCAAGCCCGTGCGGCTTATTCAAAACCATGCAAACATCATTTTCAAACAACACCGGAATTTCTTTCAAGCTTTTCACCTTTGCAACGTATTTCTTTTTTGGGATCTACACATCATAACAGATTTTCAGAATAGGCGTGTACACGTGAGTGGGCGAACTTACTTCGCCTTTTCCCGTAAAAACCCTTCAGAAAGTTTTCCCACAAGCACGTCGATGTGCTTTTTCGTAGTTATGCCAAACCGTTCAAGTACGCCGGACTCAAGCTGGTCAAAGTTGACATCGCCGTTTTCATACAGGCAAAAAATATTGGCAAGGTACACCGTGTCGACAATGTCCTGAAATTCTTTCGGCGCGGACTCAGGCGAGTGGTGATACTTGACGCAGGCAATAAGGCTGTCCGGGAAATTCCACTTCTCCGCAATGCGCCCGCCTATTTCCGCATGGTTCATCCCTGCCGCAAAATCCTCGAACGTTGAAGAAGGCAGGGACTTTTCCACACAGAAGTTCCGTATCTTCTGGAGCAAGTCAGGGTGAACCGCTGAAAAAACGATCTTTCCCATATCGTGGAGTATGCCCCCGACAAAAACATCATCCAGAAGCGTGTGGTCTTTGCGTAAATTTTTGAATATATTAAACGCATAAAACCCGACTTTGTGGCTGTGCTCCCACAAAGCTTTCTGGTTCTGTGAATCATCCTTCAAGAGCTTTTGCGTTCCATAGGAATACAGCAGGTTTCTAATCCCCTGCATGCCGAGCATTTTCACCGCATCAGAAATATTGTCCGTCTTTTTTGTAAGCATATACAGTGCGGAGTTGACCGTTCTCAGCAGATCCGCGGTGAGCGCCGGGTCCATCGAAATCTGCTGTGCTATGTCTGTAATTTTAGACTTCGGATCGCTTATCAGGCGCTGCACAAGCAGAACATTTTCCGGGAACTGCGGCAGCGAATTGATACTTTCCACAATCGTGGAAGAAAGGTACTGAATATTCTCCGTGCGGGCTTTGTCCAGCGGAAGCGTCAGGCGGGCGATAGTTTCCTTTTCGGTCGTCAGAATGTCAAAACAGTCGTCGTCAAGCCCCATCTTTTTGAGCATCAGAATGAGAATCACGATCCCAAGCCCCGCCCCCTCTGAATCGTCAAGAACCTGATTCAGCGCATCTTCAAGGCTGTTGTATTTTCGAGAGCGGGCAAGTTTATCGTGGATGCGAATAAGCTCCGTTTTTGTGATTGCAGAGTTGTTGCGTATTTCTATGTAAAAAATATTATTTTTCATTCTCAGGATGACTTTGATGTAAAGCCCCTGCTGCTTTTGGAGCTGAAGGTAGTGGGCGGCATTCCCCAGCGCTTGCTCCTTAAACGCCGCCATCCCTTTCTTGTAATGATCGGGGTTGCTCAGTTCCAGCCCGTGCTCGGAAAAATACACCCGCTTGGTGTTTGCCTTTTTCGCATTTCCCATCAATTCCTGAACACAATATATGATATAGTCTTTAATTTTTTCCTGTGCAATAAATTTCAAAAATACTGTAATAACCTGCTCGACGTACAATTCGATCTCACGCGGAAGTGTAAACGTGGTGATTGTTAGAGGAATTCCTGATTGAATAGATTTTTTAATTTTTTCTTCATCAACAAGCAACTCTTTTGCCATACAATCCTTCCAGATTTGAGATATTCACATCTTACAAGTTATTTTCATTTAGGGCAATCCCTGCAAGGGATTCTCAGGGTGTACTATTTCAATAGTATTGGGGAATGTGTGAAGCGAACGGAGCGCTGGAACAGGGGCTGTATACTTTGTTTCTTGCCGCTTTGTTTCAAAGCGCCTTACTTCAAAGCGCTTTACTTCAAAAAATCAATGTTTGAGCCCATTTTTTTCTGCTCGGTGAAGTACTGAGCAAACTGCTTGTCAGAAACGGCGATGTGTCCCAGAACCCAGTCCCTGAGTGTGCGGACAAAAACGTGGGGTGCAAACCGTTTGCCGTCTCGAAAATCCCGTGCTGCATCAAAAATATCCCTGACAAAAACCTCGTGCTGTCGTATGTGGTTTTTGAAGTGAGGAAATTGTAAGCGTTCCAGAAGTTCCTGCTCCGCGCTGAAATGAAATCGGACATAGCCAACTATCCGGCGCATTGCGTCTTTGAACGCTGCATTGACTTCCTCGCTACCGTTGGTGCGGCAGGAACGATACAACTCGTTGATGATTCCGACTAGCTCCTGGTGTTGTTTATCGATGATTGGCACGCCAATTTCGTACTTCGCTCCCCAGACAACCAGCTCTTCGATGTTATTACTATTGTACGTTTCCATACAATATATTATAGGGAAAATAGAGAGAAATTTCCAAAAATATTAAAAAAGTAATCACAACAATAAACACACATTGCCTTGACACAGTTGCCGGAATAATCGATAATCGATCAGATGAACGAAGTGATTGAAAAGCGCCGCAGTATCAGGAAGTATCAGGCGGACAAACTGGTAACAAAAGAACAGCTCGACGCGCTGATGGAAGCCGCGATGTTCGCGCCTTCAGCGCACAACTCACGCCCGTGGGAGTTTACCGCAATCACCAAGCGCGAACTGCTGAACGAATTCGCGTGCATTCACCCGCACGGCAAAATGTTTGGAACGGCTGCCGCCGCAATTGTCATTACAGCGCTCCCGCAGGGCGGCAAACTCGAAGGGTTTTTCGCCCAGGATTGCGCCGCCGCCGCGCAGAACATTTTGCTGCAGGCCGTTTCAATGGGGCTGGGTTCGTGCTGGTGCGGTATTTACCCGTACGGCGAGCTCGTTACCGCGTTCAGCGGGCTTTTAGACATCAAAGAGCCGAAAATCCCGTTTTGCGTTATCGCTATCGGAACGCCCGATCACAGTCCTCAGTGCCGGGGCTTTTTCGACGCTTCAAAGGTTTCTTATGTAGTTTAAGGACTACACAGGCGGCTGTACGCGAGGTGCGCGCAGTTCGCTTAATATTTTTTAACGAGGAGGCTTGATACTATGTCAGCCGGTGAAAAGTTTATTCAGGGAATCGCTCTTTTGCATTTGACGTTGCCGCATGTTATTATGCTGCTTCTCTCTTTCTTGTTGTTTTACTTGGCAATCAAGAAAAAATACGAGCCGCTGTTGCTGTTGCCGATTGCGTTCGGGATGTTGCTTGCCAACTTGCCGATTCCGGCAATACTTGGAATTCCCGGTCTTTCGGCGCATGACGAAGGCGGCTTGCTGTATTACCTGTACCAGGGAATTAAAATTGGCGTTTATCCGCCGATGATTTTTCTTTGTCTGGGCGCGATGACGGACTTCGGGCCGCTTATTGCCCGCCCCAGCACCGCTTTTATAGGAATTGGTGGGCAGCTTGGTATTTTTTCGGCGCTTGGTTTGGCGCTGTTTATTGGAAAAGTTTTTGGCGGGATGATCCCCCAGCTCGATTTTACAATTAAGCAAGCAGCCGTTATCGGTATTATTGGCAGTTCCGACGGTCCCACCACGATTTTCACCGCGAACACCCTTGCGCCTGAAATGCTGGCGACGGTCGCAATCGCCGCGTACTCGTACATGGCGCTGGTTCCGATAATCCAGCCGCCGATAATGCGGATGTTGACCACTCCAAAAGAACGCGTCATCGTCATGCCTGAACCAAAAAAGGTTTCCAAAAAGCAGCGGATACTGTTCCCCATTATCACTACTGTTGTGGTAATTTTGCTCTTTCCGGGCGCAGGAACGCTGATTGGTATGTTGATGCTGGGAAACCTGATTCGGGAAAGCGGTGTCGTTGACCGCTACCTCGACACGCTGCAAAACGCGCTTATCAATATTTTGACCATACTCATCGGTATTTCCATTGGAGCTACCGCTACGTACGAGAGGATTTTGAACCCTCAGACAGCGGTCATTATTTGCCTTGGGCTGTTGGCGTTTGCGTTTGGAACGGTTGGCGGTGTGCTTGCGGCGAAAGTTCTCTGCAAGCTTTCAGGCGGGAAGGTGAATCCCCTCATCGGCAATTCGGGAGTTTCCGCGATGCCAATGGCGGCGCGTGTTTCGCAGAAGGTTGGGCAGGAATTCAACCCGCACAATCACCTCATCATGCACGCGATGGGTCCGATTGTCGCAAGTACGCTCGGTTCGGCGCTGCTGGCGGGGCTTTTCATCGCCTTGTGGGGCTAAACAAAAACACTTCTCCTGTTCTATAATCTTCTAGCGTTGTTATTTATACCATAAATAACAACGCAAATATTTATGGAAGAAAGAACAGGAGAAACCTATGGCAATTGTAAGTCAGGCATCGCTGGCGCGTTTCGGGTACGATTTTATACCCGCCGAATTCCTTCCTGCTGGAAAAGATGAATATTGGGTGCGGAACGCTCAATCGAACGGCAGAGTGTGGCGGGCTTTGAACGCTGACGAGCGGGATGCCCTCGTGAAGAACAACAACTATTGTCCCAACTGGGATTCATTTCTGGTGAGCGACCCGTTTGATCCCGCGCTCATCCGCAACTCGTATTTTTACGGCTTGGTACGCATCGGCGCGTTGCGCGAAGTTCTCGTTCAACACCACGATTTTCGCATACCCGCCGGAATCAGAAACAGCACGATTATTTCCTGCGACATTGGCGATGACACTGCCATTCAAGACTGCGCGTACATTTCGCACTACATCATCGGCGACTGCTGTATCCTTTCCCGTGTTGACGAAATGCAAGCCACAAGCCACGCTAAGTTCGGCAACGGGGCGCTCAAAGACGGCGAGGGCGAAGATGTCCGCGTCTGGATCGATGTGATGAACGAAGCTGGCGGGCGCTCTGTTCTCCCGTTCAGGGAAATGCTCCCTGCTGATGCTTTTTTGTGGGCGGCGTATCGCGACGATGTGGCACTGGTAGACGCGCTGAAAAACATCACCCAGCGGGAGTACGGCGGGGCGCGGGGCGCGTACGGCGTTATCGGTTCGCACTCGGCAGTAAAAAGCTGCCACACCATCAAAGATGTTTTTGTAGGCGAGTGGGCGTACGTCAAAGGGGCGAATAAACTCAAAAATATTTCGGTGCTGTCGTCGAAAGACGAACCGAGCCAGATTGGCGAGGGCGTTGAGATGGTCAACGGCATTGTCGGTTATGCCTGCAATGTGTTTTACGGGTCAAAAGCCGTGCGGTTTGTGATGGGGCGTAACAGCAGCCTGAAGTACGGGGCACGGCTGATTCACTCGGTGCTGGGGGACAACTCGACGGTTTCCTGCTGTGAGATTTTGAACAACCTTGTTTTTCCGGCGCACGAGCAGCACCACAACAACTCGTTCCTCATTGCGAGCCTGGTGCAGGGGATGAGCAATATGGCGGCGGGCGCGACTGTCGGCTCTAACCACAACAGCCGCGCAAACGACGGGGAAATCCGGGCGGGGCGCGGGTTCTGGCCGGGGCTTTCGGCAACGCTGAAGCATTCCAGCCGTTTTGCCAGTTTTGTCATTATTGCCAAAGGCGATTATCCGTACGAGCTTGATATTTCGCTGCCGTTCTCGCTGGTGAGCAACAACACGCGCCTTGACCGCCTTGAAGTGATGCCCGCGTATTTCTGGATGTACAATATGTACGCGCTGGAGCGCAATTCGTGGAAAACGCAGACGCGGGACAAGCGGAAGGTTAAGAGCCAGCGTATCGAGGCGGATTACCTTGCGCCGGACACGGCTGAGGAGATTATTGCCGCCATCGCGCGGCTTGAAGGCTGGATGAAAGCGGCTGGCGTTGCGTTTGACAGCGCGGGGGCGAGCGGGCGGAGTGTTGACGACGAGGCAATTCCCGTTACCGGGCTTGAACGCCCGCACCGCGCCTCGGTGATTCTCAAGCCGCGCCACGCTATGGCCGCGTACCGCGAAATGTTGTTGTACTACGCGGTTAAAACCCTTGCCGATTATTTTGACGCACAGCCGGAATGTACCTACGCGGCGTTTGTTGCCGAGATGGAAGCCGCCGCTGGCGGTTCAGGCACGCGGGTCAGCGAGTGGGTGAATCTGGGCGGGCAGATAACACCCGCTTTCCGCGTTGATGAGCTCCGTGCGGGAATCGGGCGGGGCGAAGTTGACAGTTGGGAGAAAATCCACGCCTGGTACGGGCAGATGGCTGAAGCTTACCCGCTGGACAAAGCGTGGCATGCATGGGCGGTGTACCGCTTTTTGAGCGAAGGCGCTGCATCCAGCGGCGGCTCAGGCGATCACCCGCTGAAAACGGCGGAGCGCTTTCAGACGGAGCTGCGGACACTTGCCGCTATCAGGCACAGCATTGCCGAGCAGGTTTTTCTTTCGCGGGAAAAGGACTACAGCGATCCGTTCCGCGCCATTACGTTTAGAAACCGCGAGGAAATGGAACAAGTCGCCGGAACCGCCGCCGGAAACTCGTTTGTCAAGCTCGTTCGGGAAACGGCAAAGCAGGAAGAAGAGCGACTAGGGAAACTGGCGCGGCGGGCGAATGGCAAATTAGCCAAAGGCTAATTTGCTGGGGAGTTTTGGCTTTGCCAAAACTCCACGCTTGTAATGTAAGGCTAATTCGCTGGGGAGTTTTGGCTTTGCCAAAACTCCATGTTTGTGCCCTAATATCTTGGGATTAACTAACTCTATGTATGGAAAAAATTATCTGAATCTTATAAAAACATGGTGGATTTTACGACTGGTTAACGAACGTGTCGCTTTTAGTTAATAAAAATCAACTGTTTTATTGACATTAGCAGTTATCCGTGCCATTCTGTTAGAATGGAGTTGAAAATATGGAGCAAGACACGCCAGCCGCTCTGCCCATTCCACCTTTAGAGCAGACAATACTTCGGTATTTGGAGAGAATACAACCGTTGCTTCCCAGCGATAAGTTTCTTTCTTGCAAGAAAACTGCGGAAAAGTTTTTGAAAAACTCAGGGCCGCTTTTGCATAGAGAGCTGGTTGACTACGGAGCGTCTCTGGAAGGAAGTTGGCTCAAGCCAATCTGGGATGAAAGCTACCTTTCCTTCCGGGACCCTCTTAACGGAAACATGAATTATTCCACGGTTCTTAACACCCAGCAAATTCCTCAAGGCGGAAGTATTGCCGAGTTTTTCGCCCGCCTTGTAGCGGCGATGGTCGCGTTTCACCGGCACATTGCATGCGGTGAGTTTGAAAAAGAAAAAACGCCGTCTGGCTTTCTTTGCATGGAGCAGTATATCAATGTGTTCGGTGCGTGCAGAATTCCGCTGCCCGGCAAGGACAGTTTGTTTGTTTCCGGGGCGCTTCCCGATGAACACGTTGTCGCGCTATACCGCGGCAATATGTACCTGCTGCCCGTTGTCAATGACGGCAAAATCTTGTCTGCAAGCAGCATCGCGCGGGGGATCGGGGAGATTTTGGGCAGAAATGACGCGCCAGCTCCCAATATCGGGATTATGACGGCGGCGACGCGGGAAACGG
>WQZT01000066.1 GCA_009780595.1 Treponema sp.
CGAACTGATGCATAAAGGTTTTGCAGACCTCTCCCTTACCGCTTGGGTACGGCGCCAATAACTCTACTTGTCTATGGTAACAAAAAAACTAATCTTTGTCTAGTCCGCATTCGCAAAAGCTTTATCTGCTTGCTGATTAAACCACTGAATGCCCGCCTTTGTCCGCGAAGTGAACGAATTACTCACCCGATCCCGCATTCTCGGAAGGGCAGCCGCTTTCACCATAGCAGCCGCGTAAACGAGGATATACTCCCCAGCATCAAGAACGGCAACTGTAGAACGAAGGTTGTTACGCCCCACAGCAGTAAAAATCCCGACCGTCAATGCCGTGAGATTCTTCTGGGTGATGATAAATAGCCCCGGCTCGGCGAAAAATTCGTACTGGTACGTGTTATCCCCAAACGTCAAGTCCTTCTGGCGGGTATAAAGCCGCAACTCCGCCGGAGGCTGGGAAAAAACCGGATCGGCGACCGGCTTTTTGCTTGAAGGCCCGTCAACAACGAACGAACTTTCGTACAGCGTCCGCATTGTATTGCGGGATGGCGAAAGGTATTGAACCCCTGCCAGCGAACTGATCGCAATAAGATTATTGTAAAGCCGCGCCTGTTCGTCATCTGTCCAACCAGTCATGGTAGCGGAAGCAGGTTTTTTGTAAAGGTCAAGAACTTCTACAATTACCGAAGGCCCTAAATCGAGGCGCATCGCCTCCATACGCTGCCGCAAAAACTCGTTCTGGGGAACAAGCTGCGGGAGCGGAGAGCCAAACTGCACGGCACTGGGAGTTTCCCCCTCATGCAGGGCGGCAATCTGCTCTGCGCTAATGAGGTCTTCAAGACTTGGTGCTACGCCATCAAGGGCGTATATACCAAGAAGAAACGGCAGAAACGTTGTTAAAAAAACAGTGAATATTATTTTACTTTTTATATGTTTCATATACAGAAAACCTCCGAAAAGAGCACATGATATACCTGATTAAGAAAAAACTTACGAACGCCCCAAACCTCGGTAGTAAACCCGAACCTGTTTGTACAACCCATCACCTTCGCTTTTTGTTTCCACATCGGTGATGTCGTTCAGCGTGGTGTGAATAAGGCGGCGGTCAAAGGGATTCATCGGCTCAAGAAGCACAGAGCCCCGGTTTTCCCGAACACGGTCAGCAATAGTGTAGGCAAGGCGCACCAGCGATTCCTCGCGGCGAATGCGGTAATTCTCACTATCCAAAATCACCCGCATATCCGCCTTTCCCGTGCGCCCCGCGTAAATATTAACAAGAAGTTGAAGGGCGTCCATGTTTTTTCCCTTCTTTCCAATGAGAATAGAAGAATGTTCGGAATCAATCTTAATGCCGATTTTTCGCTCTTCCCGGAAAAGAACAGACGCTTTCCCTGCATAGCCCATTCGCTGAATCATCCCTTCAACAAATTCGATCACTGCTGTTTCAAACTCATTTTTCGGCTCAGGCTCGCCAAAGACGCTCTGGCTCTGGCTTTCCGTTTTACGCCCCTGCGAATGACTCAGTGCAACATCATCATTGTTGGCATCTTCCACCGGAGGACGCCCCGTTCCATTTTGATTGGTGTGAACCCGTATTTTGACAAAGCCCTTTTTAAATAGGCCAGAACGCTGGTTCTCGATAATTTCCACATCAAAATCGTCTTTTTGAAGTCCTAATTCTTCTGCCGCACGGTCAATCGCTTCTTTTTCGGTGCGGCCTTCAAATTCGTATACCATGTTATTTACTCCCACGAACGCAAGGATAAACCCTGTGTCCGGTATTGAAATCTTTCTACTTTCGCGGTTACTTTCGCTTTTTCCGCTTTCCCCCGCCCGGCGCAATAATCGGCTTGGGCGGCGGCGGTGCGGCAAGCGCGGCGGCGGCTTTTTTACGCGCCATATACTTGTTAATGCTCACCTGCTGTACCATTGTCAAAATGTTCGACATAATCCAGTAAACCAACAAGCCCGACGGCATATTGTACAGTACAAAGAAGAAAACCAGCGGCATAACATACAGCATATACTTCATCATCTGATTTCCCTTCTGGTCAGGCGTTTGAACAACCTTGCCGTACAGCATCTGGGACGCCACGTAAATGAAGGGCAAAAGCCGCAGCGCAGTCCAACCCAAAAAGGGAACGGTAAACCCATTGGGAAAATCGACAATCGATTCCGGCACGGAAAGGTCGTCAATCCAGCCGGGAATAAACATCGCCCCGCGTAGTTCAAAATGGGTGTTAAACATATTGAACATCGCGATAAAAATGGGGAGTTGGATAAGCATCGGCAGACAACCGGAAAGGGGATTATACTTCTCCCGTCGGTAAAACTCGCCCATTTCGGCGTTCATTTTCTGGGGATTCCCCTTGTTCCGCTCCTGAATCTCCTTGATCTTTGGCGCGAGTGCCTGCATTCGCATCGTGCCTTCGGATGCTTTCTTGGTCAGCGGGAACAGGATTATTTTAACGAATATCGTGAGAAATATGATCGCAATTCCGTAGTTGCGGATTGTGCTATTGTAGAAGAATGACAGCAACCACTTCAGCCCCTTTTCCAGCGGAGCCAAAAAGCCGCGGCTCGCCGAAAGTTCGATAAGCCCGGCATCCCGCAGGGCGAACGCGTTGTCGCCGCGTTCGTAGCGGGTCAGGTTTTGGTGGTTTTTGGGACCAATGTAGAAACGGAACCGATCTTCGTGCCGCGCACCAACCAAAGGCGGGCGGGAAATGTACATCCGCGAGGCATCTGAAAGCCCGCTTTCAGAGCGCATCGAAAAACCGAAGATGTACTGCGGCGTGAGCGGCATTGCAACAAGGGTGAAATATTTTCCGGCAATCGCCGCCCAGCTCGGCTGGCTCGTGATAAGCGCCGGCGCGCGTTCAGTTACGCGCTCAGTTTTTAGCCGCCCGCGCTTTGCGCCGCGGTCAAAGGTCTGAAAGTTTCTAAACTCTTCGTGGCGGCCAGCAAGTTTCGTAAACGCAGGACCAATTTGCGGCCCAAAAATGATAGTGTACGCCGCGCCGCCAAAATTGAAGTAATGTACTGCTTGATTGCCTTCCAGCGCAATCGTCATCTCAAACATATACTCACCGGGCTGGAACTCGTAGCGCTTGGTCATCGTGAACATGCCGCCCTCCGGCATAACAAATTCACGCGAGAATTCTACGATATAACTGGATACGCGGTTCACGCGGAAGTTGCGGCTTTCGGGGCGGATTCGCCCTGCCATGACATCGTCCAGCGAGCCAAAGGCAACGGCGAACGCTTGGGGCGGCTCGTTGCCGGACAGGATCATCTCCACCGGATGCCCGCGGTCAAGCCCCAAAAGCTGGAACGAAACAATGTCCCCCAGCGCGTTGCTGAACACCGCCCGTACAACATCGGTTTCGATTATAACTTCCTGCAACGGAACTGCTTCTTCGGCGGGAATCACCGTTTCGGCAACGGGAGTTGCAGGCAATAGCGGCGCGGATGTTTCCGGCACTGTGCCAACAGGCGTTTGCGGGGCAGCTTGCTGCGGCGGCTGGGCAGGGGGCGGATTCATCGCGTTCTGAATCAACATAAACGCAACCATTACCCCCATTGAAAGTACAACCGCCAGTATCGTTCTCTTTTCCATAGTATTTCCTTACGTATTATTCCTTAGCGTACAGGATCGTAACCGCCTGAGTGAAACGGATGACACCTCACAAGGCGGCGTAACGCCATGCAACTGCCCCGAAACACACCGTACTTTTGTATAGCTTGGTATGCATAAGCGGAGCAGGTCGGCATGTACCTGCAACACGGCGGAAAATGCGGGGAAATTACATATTGATAAAACCGTATCAATGCAAGCGCAACCCACAGTGCCAGTTTCCGCATATAAACCATTATCATGATTCCTGACTATAACCACGGGAGCGAGGCAATAAGCCAGCGCGCGCGCACAACTCCCGTACTTGCACCATACGGCGCGAAAAGACATCCTGCCCCGGATACACCAGCAGAACCAGATCGAACCCCGGGCGCAGTTCGCCGCGAATGAGACGGTACACTTCCCGGCTCAACCGCCGGGAATAATTACGCTGTACCGCCGTGCCAAATTTGCGGGGAAACGTAAAAGCAATCCGGTTATACGGCAAGGCATTTTCCTGCGTCAAAAGTTTTGCCCCCGAACAGGAAACACCCCGGCGGCGGCTGAAAACGGCCTTTATTTCGTCCCTGCCTTTTAATTTTTCCTTCCGCGCGAAGCGGAATGACGGCACTTTTTCCACTAATTTTCCTAATAGGGCTTTTTCTCGTCGGAAATTGTCAGTTTTGCGCGTCCTTTTGCGCGGCGACGCTTTAACACCAGCCGCCCCCCCCTCGTTTTCATCCGCGCGCGGAAACCGAATTTCCGGTTGCGCTTGACCTTACTGGGTTGATATGTCCGTTTCATGGGATCGTCTCCTGTATATACACATTAGGCAATCATTATATGTGAAGTGGGAAAAAGTGTCAATGCCCGCAAACTGCACCATGTGGCTGACATATTTCAGCACTATTTTTGCAGCAGTTTCATGCACTGATGGCACCAGGCGTTCTGGAAATTTCCAGCAACCTGTGTTATAATAAACGCACGCAGGAGTCGTAATTCTTGCTGGAGTGGTTGTGCTATGCTGTTAAGCATCTTTATTCTTTTAGTATTAACTCTATTAAGCGGGCTTCTTGCTTCATCAGAAATCGCCCTCAGTTCGTCAAACCGCAACAAAGTTAAGATGATTGCGGAAAAAGGGGAAAAAAGGGCAGAGTGGCTTTTATCCACGATAAACAAGCCTCACAGGTTTTTTGCAACAACCCAGCTTTACTACACGTTTATCGCGTTCTTCTCAGGCGCGTACGCTGCCAATGTTTTCACTGAGCCGCTCGCCGCTTTCGCGCTCAGGATAGGCGCGCCACTTTCAAAAAACCTCATGGAATCCGTAGCGTTCATTACGGTTACTGTTCTTTTGACGTACTTCAACCTCATTCTCGGCGAGCTTGTCCCCAAACGAATCGCCATGCGCTACGCAATTCCTTACGCGCTGAAAGTGCTTCCGTTTCTGCATGTGCTTTCACTTGCGGCGCTGCCGTTTGTAAAACTCCTTTCGTCATCTGCAAAACTCGTGCTGAAGATATTGCGCTTCAAAGACGACAACTCCGAAGCGATTATTACCAGAGAGGAACTGAGCCAGATGGTGGAATCTTCCAGTGAGCAGGGGCATATCGCCGAAAGCGCTCAGGGAATGATCGAAAATATTTTTAGTATTGACCAATTGACGGCTGGGGAAATTTGCACGCACCGGATGGATATTGTTGCTTTGCCGCTGGATGCCGATTTCAAAACGGCGGTTGATCTTTTGATTGGGCACCATTTTTCGCGCATCCCGGTTTACGAAGAAACACTTGACTGCATCCGCGGATTTCTCCACTCAAAAGATGTTTTCCATTATATGGTAACAAATCCTGACCACACGAACTTCGATATTACCACGTTGATGCGGGAGGCGCACTTTGTCCCGATTTCCAAAAAGGCTGACGAGCTTTTTCAGGAGATGCGAAAGGAGCGAACAAACCTGGCGGTGGTGATCGACGAATACGGCGGCACGCACGGGATTGTTACGCTTGAAGATGTTTTTGAGAAAATCGTTGGCAGTATTCAAGATGAGTACGATATTGACGAGTTGCCGGAGATTCTTCCCATCGGCGAAAAGGGGTTTAAGATTCAGGGAACGACTGCGCTGCTTGCGGTGCAGAACTACTTCGGCGTTGATCTTCCTGTTGACGAGTATGAAACGCTCAGCGGGTTTATGGTTGGGCAGTTGGGGTATATTCCTTCGGAGGACGAAAAGCCGCAGGTAACGTACAACGGCTTGCATTTCAAGGCGGCAACAATTTTTGAAAAACGCATTGCCGAAGTTACCGTAAAAAAAATTCCTGAAGAAACCGCAGAGATATAAGCTTGTGGCTTTTTACTCTGCGGTTTATAACACTTCCTTTTTTCTACTGAAGTACCGATACCGCCCGATGGTGATTCCAGCGGCGGGCAATGTCTACAGGTCGTTCGGCGGCGATGTTCTGAGCATCTTTCAGCGCCCCCATCAAAAGAAGCTGGGAAACAATGGCAGCGTCTCCGTGCCGGGCAGCATAGTGGAGAATTGTGTTACCCGATGAATCCTTCAAAAAGATCGCTCTCCCTGAAAACAGTGCCCGAATCGCGGGATCTCCTAAGGTAAGTCCAACTTCCGCCGCGCTCTTGCCGTCATGCGCGGTGATAAAAACATCCGCGCCTGAATCCGCCAGAACTCTGGCGAGGTCCCACTGCTCCATCTCCACCGCAAGCCTCACCGGAGTGCGCCCTGAGGAATCGACTGAGGATAGCCGTGCCCCCAAATCAATAAGCGTTCTGGCTGTTACAGGAGAAGCCCGTTCCTGGACAGCAATATGCAACGGCGATGAGCCAAAATCGTCAACCAAATGTAGCCTGTTCCCGGAAAGGAGCGCCCTGAGCATCTGCGGGGGCGCGCCAAGTGCACTATTGAAAGGAGTTCTGCCCTGCACGTTCCGCGCGTGAATGGAAACACCCCGCGACAAAAGCAGGTTTGTTATATCAACCCGTCCTATTGCTACCGATGCGTGAAGTGGCATATCCCCGCTCAGATTGCGGGTATTGGGATCGGCGTTCATCGACAACAATCGTTGCGCCGCTTCGATATTCCCCGCCACAACCGTTTCCATAAGGGGCGTATTTCCCTCGGAGTCTCTGACTTCGATATTTGCGCCGCGCTGCAACAGCAGCATTTGCATTTCCACCATTCCCAACCGCACAGAATCATGGAGCGGGGTTCTTCCGTTGAGCGCGTGATTGTTGACATCAAGTCCAAGCCCGATCAGCGTATCAGCACTGCCGAGAGTCTGCCAGCGCACTGCCGCGTGAAGAGCGGAATTGCCCAACGTATCCCTCGCCTGAAGCAACGCGCCGCTGGCGGCAAGCGCACGCACGGTAGAAGGCGAGTCAACTCTGACCGCCGTAAACAGCGGGGTTTCACCAGTGGCATTGGCAGCTTCGGTGTTCGCGCCAACTCTAACCAATGACGGAATCCAGTGATCAAGCCGCCACTGTGCAGCATAGTGCAGAACTGTATTGCCAAACCCGTCCCGCGCGTTAAGCGTCTGCGGACTGAGCATCCAGCGCCGCAGATCAGTGGCGGGTCTACCGGCTGGCGGGAACGTCAGCGAAAGCGGTGTTTCACCATTAGAATTGACCGCGAAAATATCCGCCCCACGCTGCAGCAAAACCTCGCCCGCTTCTTGATTATTCAGACGCACCGCAATCGCGAGAGCCGTATCTCCGGCGAAGTTGCGGGCATTGAGCAACGAATCCCCAACATCGAGAATCGCCGTCAGCACATCAGGATTTCCTCCTGTCATCATGGTAACGTGGAGCATATTGTTTCCGCCTGAGTCTTTCAGAAGTATCGTCTCTCGGTTAATCATCGAATTAACCAAAGACACATCCTGCATAAGCGCTCTCTGGAACGGTGTTATACCGCGGTTGTTTCCTGCAAAAATATCCGATCCGTGCGACAGCAGCAGGGGAATCAGGTTGATTCGCCCGTTTTCTACCGCAAGGTACAGCGCAGTTTTGCCTTCTGCATCGCGGATGCTCACATCAGCGCCCGCCCCAAGAATTTTCGAGACAATGGCGTTCGAGCGGTTCAGCACCACCGCGACGTGAAGGGGAGATGAGCCGTGATCATCCCGAAGGTTGACGTTCGCCCCCCATTCAATTAAAAGGCTAATAGCGGCAAAATGCTTCTCAGGCGGAACAGCGACATGCATGACGGAATTTCCGTTGGCATCCTGGACATTCACGTTTGCCCGCTGCCGCAAAAGGGTTTCCATTGCGTACAAGTTCCCCGAGCGGGCTGCTTCGTGCAGGGCGGTAGCTCCGGAAGTATTTTGAATATTTACATCCGCGCCCCGTTCCAGTATAAAATCAAGGTATCCGTTGTATCCCATACGGGCAATATAGTGAATCGGAGCCATACCGTCAGCAAGACGGAAATTGTAGTTGGCAATCCTCGCACCCGGTGCAAAATACGCGTGAAGTGAGTGTGTCGAATGCGCCCCCGCCCGAACAAGCACCTCGGCGGTTTCCGCGTGATAGCG
>WQZT01000067.1 GCA_009780595.1 Treponema sp.
AATCCGTTGTCGATATTTACAACGCTCACGCCAGACGCACAGGAATTGAGCATCGTCAGAAGTGCAGATAGCCCGTGAAACGACGCGCCGTAGCCGACACTGACGGGAACGGCGATGACCGGGCAATCAACCAGCCCGCCGATAACGCTGGGCAGCGCTCCTTCCATTCCCGCAACTGCGACAATCGCGCGCGCACTCATGATAACGTCCAGCCGCGCAAGCAAACGGTGCAGCCCCGCGATGCCAACATCGTACACGCGGATAACTTCGTTGCCAAGCGCCTCGGCAGTGAGCGCGGCTTCTTCGGCAACAGGGAGATCGCATGTCCCGCCGGTAGCGATAACAATTTTCCCGATGCCGTTTGGTGCGGGTATTTCGCCGATAATTCCCACACGTGCCAACTCGTAGTATTTCAGCGTGGGAATATTTTTCTGAACTGCGGCGGCAACCTCCGGCAAGAGGCGCGTTGTTAAAATCAAAGGCTGCCCTTTGTCGAGAAATGCGTTTGCAATTCCCGTTATTTGCTCCGCCGTTTTTCCTTCACCGTATATTATTTCGGGAATGCCCTGCCGCAACACGCGGTGGTGATCGGGTTTTGCGTAGCCCAAATCCTCGAAGGGTTGCATGCGCAGTTTTAACATCGCGTCCTCAACAGAAAGCGCGCCTTCTTGTACGCTCTTCAAAATCTCAAACGTTTTTTCTTTGCTCATACCACACCCTCGTTCCGCCCTTGTAAATCCAAAACGATTTCCTGAAAGTATGGTTTTAATTTTTTAACAACATCCTGCCGCTTTTCAAAAAGCTTCAGCATCTGCTCAGGCGGGAATTGCAGCTTCGCCGCTTCGCCTGATACCCTCACGCGAAAATCGCTAAAGCCAAGCGCAAACAAAACCTCTTCCGCCTGTTCAACGCGCTGTAGCAACTCTTTGGTGATTGTGCGGCCGGAAGGAATGCGCGTGGCAAGGCAGGCATACGCGGGTTTGTCCCACGTTGGCAATCCGGCTTCTTTTGAAAGGCGGCGAACTTCAGCTTTGGTAATGTCGCATTCCCTCAGCGGCGAGCGAACGGAAAGCTCCGCGAGCGCTTTCATTCCGGGACGGTCGGCGGCGTCATCAGATGCGTTCGTACCGTCAATGATAAGCGGGATTCCCTCCGCACGCGCCGCATCACGCAGCATTCCAAAAATCGCGGTTTTGCAAAAATAGCAGCGGTTGTCGGGATTGGCGGCAACCTGCGCGTTGCTTAAAACATCCATTTCCAGCACGGTCATTTTCGCGCCGATATGCGCCGCCACATTGCGCGCGTCCCGCAATTCAAACTCCGGCTGAAATGCCGTCTTTACAAAGTAGGCTTTCACGTTCGCGCCGTACCGCAAAGCCGCGTACAGCAAATACGAAGAATCCACGCCGCCTGAAAACCCAAGCGCGACAACGGGATTTTCTTTGAAAAATTGTTCCAGCGTCATAGTTTTTCCCTCTTTTAATCAATCTTATTTTAATCGCTTTTATTTTAATCGATCTTAATTGATCTGAACAGCCTTAATCAATCACAACAAATCTGCGCCCGTTAACTTCGGTTACAAACGAATTTATTCCGTACACAGCAAAAATTGCTTCTTCCGTAATTATTGATTCATCGCCGAAGCGAAACATCTCGCCGCCCGTTATAGGTGACCGTGCCCGCGTACACCCGCAGTTTTTCGCTATCGGGAATATCGCTCGTACGCCACTGAAGTTCCGCTTTGTTCGCCAGAAACCAACAACAAGCATCGTGCGAAAACGGCTGTGATAGACCGGGTTGTAATCCCGCAGTACAGCGATATTTTTGGCATCGAACTGCTCAGCACCAGCCAACATATCCATCACGCGAGGTACGCGGCAATACGCGGCGCACATGAGGATTGCAGGCGGCAAACCCCGCCAACAGCAGCAAGAAGATCGCGATTTTTACGACAGTTGCGACAACTATAGTTTTTGAAATTGGCTGTACGACAGGCAGTTTCATATTTCCTCTATAAAATAAATAGAAAATGTGAATGAATTGAGAACCTGTGTTCAGTAAAGAGAGAAAAGTACTGAAATAGAAAATGATGTATTGAGATATGGAACTGATTTGAAGGACAGCCAGCGGGCGCTTATCGAGCACATTTTCAAGAATAACAAAGGCGCAAACATCGTGAAGCACAACAAGCGTGACCTGGTAAACGCCATGCTGCGGCATCTGGCAAGTGGGAAGCGGCGATGAATGCGCTTGTCACCAAAACCCGCATGGATGCCGGGCGAAAATAGGGATCTACCTACGGGATAATCGACTCACAGAGCGTAAAACCAGTTTCCGCCAACGAGGGCAGGGGCTTTGACGGCGGGAAAAAAGTCAAATGGCGTAGGCGACACATAGTGGTGGACACAATGGGAACCCTGCTTGCAGTGTCCGTTCATGCCGCCAACATCCACGACACGAAATCAGAGATACCCCCTGCGGAGAAAGCGTTTTCAAAGCACTCTGTGCTTATGGGGTTTTGCGACGAATGGGGATACCGAAAGACATTTCGCAAAGGATAAAACCAGCATTTGAGGTGTTGCCTCTGCATTGGGTGGTAGGGCGCACCTTTTCATGTGCAAACCATTCACGAAGGCTCTCCAAGGACTACGAGATCAAGGTAGCGTACAGTGAAACTACATTCATTGTCTCACATCTGTATACTTTGCTTAGGCGCTGCTGAATACAATTTCTAATTTGTTATTCGTAATAAGGGGTAAGTTCCCCGAGATAACGTTTGTCAATCCAGGCGCATTTCAAGCAGTACAAAAGCGGTCTGGGTTTTCGGGTTGTAAACGTGCTCGACGATTCGGTAATTAAGCCGCTGAAGCGCCTCTGTCCGTATCCGCTCATCAATTATCGTGCCTACATTGGTAGTAATTTCTGTTGTAGTAGCAGCGATGTGTACCATTACCTGATCCGCAAGGTTGGCGGCAGCGGCAGCTTCCGCCATGGTAAAGGCAACTTCCTGCACCGCAAAAGTTTTTTCCCCGGTTGCAAACATAAAGCCCGCCCTCCGTGGTAGGCGCAAGTACCACGGCGGGAAATCCGCGGAATTGGGGCGCGGGAGGGCGCGCACGGCAGCTCTTCCTGCGCTGATAATGTCGTCTGCCGTATCGGGAATGTTTGCATTGGGGAATTCTCCCGCCCGGATTGTCGTTCCGGAAAAAATCTGCGGACCGGCCGCCTGATCAACTCCCAGCCCGGCGGTGCGGGTAATTTCTTCCATAGTGATTCCCAGTCCAGGAATAACGGTTCCTTCAATAGAAACGCTTGTCGAGAAATTCTGGCTTGAGAAGCCGCCCATTTCCATGACGGTGGTCATATCCATGCCGAAAGAAAATGTGCCGTCGGGATGTATCAACGTTGGCCAGGGCGTAAATCCGGTTTCTTCATCGTCAAGAAAACTCCAGGTATAAAAACCGTTGCTGATTTTTACCAGTTGCTGCCTGCTTGTCCCCGAATCCGTCAGGTGGAAAACGCCGTCAAACTGCCGCCCGCCTCTGGCAGAAGCGGGGAGAGGTGCAAGCTTTCCCTTGACAAAAACGCTGTTTAATCTGCCGTGCTCTTCATGGAGACCGCTCCATTGAAACGTTCCGTCGTTGCTTACAGTTCCCCGTATCGAAATATTTTGCGCGCTGCTGATTTCGCCCGCATCATTAATTTGTAATTCAACCCCAGTTACCGGATCGAACAGGGCGCCATTGTCAACGCGGGCAACCACACCAGTGTATTTCCACGTAAGTTCCTGCACCATCGGCATTCCGGACATGGCAAAAAAATTATATTCGTCTTCGATGCCTTTTAAGCGGCGGGTAAAATCGTACTGATACCAGCCATTGGTCAAGGGGAGAATAGTTGCCCTGTGAGCTTCGTCAGCGGGCTGCATCGTCCCGCAGGAGAAAACAAAAATTGCCGTAAGTGTGGCAGAAAACAACAAACGCTTCATACCGTACATTGTAATATCTGTCATGAAAAACATCAATCGCCGTTTTCTGTCGTAGAGTTTCAGCTGTTCACAGAGGCTTGCGCGGGGGCAGAACAAAATAGTAAACTGGGTGCGCGTACAGTGAGTGCCGCCGATGCCGTTCTGGCGAGAGCAATGTACGCTGTGCACTTTCTACGTGAGGTGAACTGTGGATAGCAACGACAGCGCGGGCATAGTTTCAGACAGATTCATGACGCTCTATCCGAGTTTTGAAAAACTTAAACGTGATATTGATGTATTACGCGCGAATATTTCAGCGATTGTTTTCGAGCGAGACGAACTGCTGTACCACAGATGTAAAAATCTTGAAATGGCGTATATGCTTTCCGTTGGCGTGCTTGAGTATAAAGTGTATGAACTTGACTGTGCCATTCTAAGATTAAGGCGGAAGATCGAGCTTCTTCAGGCAAAAAAGAACAGGCAGGAAAAAATCAACATCGTTAAAATCGAAGAAAAACTGGATGCCGAATTTGAGGAATACCAAGCCAAACTGGATGAGGAAATCCACAAAATGAACGCTGCTATTGAGCGCGGTAGAAACTGCGTTCTTGAAAAAGAAGAAATACTAGAACTAAAAAAACTGTACCGCGTTATTGTTAAAACGCTGCATCCTGATTTGCATACCAATCTGAGCTGTGAAAAGATAAAACTGTTTTACAATGCTGTCGCTGCTTATGAAAACGGCGATCTGGATCAATTGAGGATTATATCCGCGATGACTTCGCCGCAGGTTTTTCAGGATGAATTAAGCGGCGGGATCGAACCCTTGCAGCGGGAAAAACCGGCTGGAAAAATTGCTGGAAAAGGTACAAGGCGACATACAGACCATCAAATCGCGTTTCCCTTATACAGTACGGGATATTGTCGAAAGTCCTGAAAAGATGGAGAAACTCAAAATGGAACTTGAAGACCGCATACATTATCTCAACGAAACATTTGGCGCATACGCTGGGCGGATAGCCGAACTGACGGGGGAATAATGAGCGGAGAACTGACAAAAAGCCCCGGCACTATTATCGATTTGTTTCATGGCCTGGGCGGAAATACATCTGTGCCGAAGCCATTTGAGCGTGATATATTTCTTTTTGACACCTTTGTCGCAGGAACAGGTTTTGTTGTCGGTATCGAGGAGTTAGAAAGCCACATGAGCGTTGGCGATAAACTTGAATTCTACCGGGAACCGAACAACCCTTACGATGAACGCGCCATTGTGGTTAGAACTATAGCCGGAGCAAAGATCGGCTATGTACCGAAAGCGGGCAATCTGATATTTTCGCGCCTTATGGATGCGGGAAAACTGCTTTTTGCGCGTATAGTCTCCAAATACCCTAATGAAGGCTGGCCTGAAATCGAGATAAAAGTATTTTTGCACGATGAATAGTTCAATTACGTTTTTTTATACTTTCATATTTTTAAGCGTTTCGTTCACTGTTTTCTCCTGATTGTCAATTTTTTACATAGGGGCGGTCATTCTATCCTCATAGAAGGAAAGATAACTGTTATTACATGTTTGCCTGCCATGCGCTATACTGTTATTAAGTTTTGTTTATATGGAGGCGGTATGACCGGTTGGCAAGCGGCAGTTTTAGCCGTGTATCTTGGCAGCAAATTGGACAAGCAGAATCGACGGGCTGAAGCCGAGGAACGGGCGAGGGAAAAAGCTGAAACAGAGGCTTTAATACGTGAAATTGACCCCAAATATGCGGCATACAGGGAAGCCGAACAGCAGAAATGGGAAGAAATATACAAGGCAAATCGGGAAGCCGAAGCCAAAAAACCTCCTCTGACCCACAAGCAAAAAATAAGAGCGGCATTGTTCTCGATTTCTATGCTGGGCAGTCTTGTCGCTACAGTTGCCTTCCTCGCTAAAGGGCAGTTTTTACTTGGTCTGCTTTTTGTTTTAGTTGCTTTTTTTTCTTTGGGATTCAAAGAAACAGAATAATCCATACCTACATCCCCAGATTTTTCATCCCGCTTTTGGATAGCGTTCCCAATCCTGCCACAGCGAGCAGTGTCTTTGCTATTGTAATTTTACCTCTACATCACGGTATCCACAGAGGCTTGCGCGGGGACAAGACAAAATGCTAAACTATTTGCGGTGTACATAACGCCGACCTTTCACGGAGTAACCTTTGTTTTTAAAGAGTCTTGACATTCTTGGATTTAAGTCCTTTGCGGACAAAACGCGCGTGGAGTTTGCCGACGGTATTACCGCTTTGCTGGGGCCGAACGGCTGCGGCAAGTCGAACGTGGTTGACGCGGTTAAGTGGGCGCTGGGGGAGCAGGCGTCCCGTTCATTGCGCGCCGAAAAGATGGAGGACGTGATTTTCAACGGCACGGAAAACCGCAAGCCGCTGAACGTTGCCGAAGTCATCCTGACGCTGGGAAACGACGCGGGGCTTTTGCCGCTCGATGTGCCTGAAGTCGAGATTAAGCGCCGCCTGTACCGCTCCGGCGAAAGCGAGTATTTTATCAACTCCGCTCCGGTGCGCCTGAAGGAAGTGCGGGAGCTTTTTTGGGATACTGGTGTTGGAAAAGCCGCTTATTCGGTGATGGAACAGGGGAAAATCGACCAAATTCTGTCGTCGAAACCTGATGAGCGGCGCTATCTTTTCGAGGAAGCCGCCGGAATCACGAAATTTAAGGTGCGGGGAGCGGAAGCGGAGCGGAAACTTGCCAAAACTGAAGAAAATATGCGTCAGGTTGAGGGAGTTTTGGGCGAAGTCAAGCGTTCGTACGATTCGTTGCGTGTTCAATCTGAAAAAACGCTAAAATACCGTGCCTTGAAAGACGAAATTTTTGAAAATGAGCTTGATATTCAGCTTCTGAGGCTGAAAAACTTCCGCAACGAGCGCGATGAGTTGCAGGGAACGCTTAAACGAAGGACTCTGGAACGAGATGCCGCCCGCGAGGAAATTGACGCGGCGAACAAGGCGCTTGAAGAAAATATGGATTTGGTGAACTCGCTGGAAGCCCAGCTTTCGGAGTTCCAGAAAAATATTTACGGGCTTGCGGTGGAGCGAAACGCCCGCGAAAAAGAAGTGCGGCTTTTAGCCGAGCAGCGCAACGACAGCAAGGCGAAAATCTCCTTGAACGAGGGGCGCGAGCGGGCGGCGGAACTTAAAATTGAGGAGCTTGCCAACGACGCGCAGGATCAAGACGCGGAAGTCCGCGACTTGCGTAAGAAAGTTAGTGATATAGAAGCTAACATAAAAACCTTTGAGGGGAATATTCAGCTTGCTGCCGCCTCGATGGACGAGAATGACGCGGCAAGCAACAGGGCGGAAGACGACATCCGCCGCCTGGATCAGGAACGGGCGGCGCGGGAGAAAAACCTTGAGGCGATCACCGATGATATTGTCGCCGCCCTTGACGCGGGGCTGAAAGAGGCGGGCTATTCGGCGGCGCAACGGCGCAACAACGAAGCGGCGTTGAGCGAAACGCTGACGCTGCTGAAAACGACGCTTTCTGGCCGTGAGACGCTGATCCGCGATCTTGCTGACGCGGCGGAGCGGGCTGTCGCCGGGGAACGCCCGCCCGCTCCGGAGGAACTGAAGCGGCTTGCCGAAAGTTTTGCGGTGGCTCTTGCGGATGCGGCAAGCCGGGCGGGGAACGCGCTTGAACTTTTCGAGACGTACCGGAAAAGCACGCCGTCATTCCTCGACGATTTCCTTGCGCCGGAGGGGATTATCACCAAAAAGCGGGCGCTCGATGCCGCTATCCGCACCTGCCGCGAGGGCGTTGTTGAAAAGCGCGAGCTTATCGCCGAACTGCGAAAGCGCAACGAGGAACTCGGCGGCAAAATCAACGAGTACCGCTCTACGCTGGAAGATTTGCGGGTTAACCGGATGAAGATGGCGACTCAGGCGCAGGCAGCTGAGGAACAGGCGCGGCTTATCCGGCGGGAACTTGCGGGGCAGGAAAGTCTTTTGAAGGCAATACAAGACGAGCTTTTTCTGGACCGCAAACGGCTGGGGGAAATTGACGAGCGTGTTGCCAACGCCGAAATGGAGATCGCCGAAATCGAGCAGAAGGGCAGGCAGCTCACCGCCGATCTTGAAAAGCTGGAGCGGGATATTACCCTGCGAAGC
>WQZT01000068.1 GCA_009780595.1 Treponema sp.
CGCGATTGCTGTGTTGGAACTTGCGCGGGAAATGCTGGGCAAATCAAACTCGAATGCGTCAAGCGATCTGGGCGTTGCGGCTCTCACCGCGAAGGCGGCGGTGCAAGGCGCGTGGCTGAACATCCTGACCAATATCAGCGGGATTAAAGACGAAGCCTTCGCAGGTAAATACCGCGCCGAAGGTCAAGCGATACTCGACAAAGCCCTGCCGCTCGCCGACAGCATTTTCTCCAGCGTTATGGGGAGTATGTGATCCGGCATACGCTGACGCGCAAAAGCGACATTGCGGTAAGCCGCTGGAGCGGGGGCGCGGCAATTCTTGTTCGCGTTTTCCTTTCTTGACTTTTTTACCGCTTTTTTGGTATGATTGAGGCACTAAACTATTACGTTACTCACGGAGGCAAATATGAAAGTTAAACCACTAACAGACCGGATTCTGGTCAAACTTGAAAAGAGCGAGACCAAGTCTGCCGGGGGAATTATCATCCCTGATACGGCCCAAGAAAAGACACAAATCGGATTGGTAGTAGAAGTAGGGGATGATAAGGAAGTCATCAAAGTGAAAGCCGGGCAGAAGGTTATGTACGATAAGTACGCTGGAACCCAGGTAAAAGTCGGCGGTGAAGATCACCTGATCGTCAAAATGTCCGACATTCTGGCGGTTATCGAGTAATTAAGGTTATAAACCGCAACTTTGATCGGCAAAAGCCGCCGCGGATGGTTCGCCCTCTACGGCGGCTTTTTTCATGAGCCGCCGCTGTCATTTCTGCTGTTCGCGCCTAAAAAGCACAACCGTCAAGCAACTTCCTCGCCGCATACAGGCTCGGTGAGTATCTCCGTGCGGTCGCGGAGGATGGCGATGGTGTGCTCCCAGTGAGCTGACAAGCTGTCGTCAGCAGTCGCCACAGTCCAGCCGTCTTCCAAGATTTCCACCTCGCCTGTTCCCATGTTGATCATCGGCTCAAGGGCTAAAACCATACCCGCCAAAAGTTTGGGATTGGGGCCGCGCGGGATGTTGGAAACCTGCGGGTCCTCGTGCAGGTCAAGCCCTACGCCATGTCCGCAAAACTGGTGCACAACACCGAAGCCCGCTTGCAGCGCATGGCCTTGCACCGCTCTGGCAATTTGCAAGAGCCTGTCCCCGCTCTTTGCCGCGCGGATTCCGGCGTACAGGCACTCCCGCGTAACGGCGCACAATCGCCGCGCTTCGGCACTTGCCCCGCCCATCGCCAGCGTGATCGCCTGGTCGCTGATGTACCCGCCGAGATCAATGCCGCAGTCAAGCGAAACCAAGTCGCTGGCGGCGATTTTCCGCTTCGAAGGGATGCCGTGGATCACCTCGTTGTTGATCGATATGCAGATTGCCGCAGGGAAGGGATTGTTTTTCGGGCCGACGCCCAAAAAAGCGGGGCGCCCGCCGGCCTTTTGTATCCAATTTTGCACCCACTTATCGATTTCGATGGTTTTCACGCCGGGTTTTACCAACGGGATAAGTTCCCGGTACATAGCCGAAAGCATTTTACACGACTTTCGGATTTCTTCTATCTGTTTTTCACTTTTTAGAGGTGTCATATTTTACTGCTCTTTATGCTCCATATTTTTAACACGTTATGTTTTGGCACTTTGCCTTTTCTTTCCAGGTTTTGGAATTTTGCCCGCTTTGTGCCGCTCAATTAAGCGCCCAATTCGCTGCTCGTACTGTGAATTAAAACCCACATCCAGCAACGCTTCAAGACAGGAACGGTACGTTTCCCCGTCAACTGCGTGGTGAAGGTGCAGCCGTACCAGTTCTTTCAGAAAAGTTTCCACTTCCGGCATAAAATGCCTGAAGTACGGTAATCGCCGCTCTTCCCGCACAAGGCTGACCAAAAGCACAAACGTTTCGTAAAAGCGCTGCCTTTTTGCTAGCTCCTCCGCCAAAATGTAGGTGCAGTCCATCCAGTCTTCCCGGTCAAGGTACTTTTCAAGGGCAAACGACAACCCGCCCTGTTTCTCCCATATCACTAGCGCCGCCTCTTCTTCCAGGTGCAGAAGTTCAAAAAAAATGAGCTTCGCCTGACTTTGGGGATTATCCTGCTCCATAAGAAAACTGCGGTAATCAAATCGATATTTCCCGATAAAGCGGTTGTATGCCCGGTCATACTCGAAACGGCGATCCCGGTTGGAGAGGGTTTCATACGCGGCAAGGAGCTTTCGCATTTCCTCCGTGCCGGTTTCCCCCGCCACGTCAGGATGCAAACGTTTAGCCCGCTCGCGGAAAGCCTTCTTGATTTCCGTGCTTGAAGCGGTTTGCCTTACGGTAAGGATTTCATAATAGTTTGTCATATATCACGCGGGGAAAAATCCTGTCAAACGGCACTCAGAAACAGCGGGATTTTACTGGATAGCTCCATCGCCAGTGTCGGTTTCAGGTGCAAGCGGGGCAGTTTCCTCCAAAAACCAGTCTGCGCCAGTTTCCGGCATTAACGCCCGCCCTGCTGCTTCCACGCCCGTCCCAGAAGGGGGGCGGTTCATAAGCGCAAGCCCAAGGCTAATTATCAAAAACATAGAACCGAGTACGGTAGTCGTTTTCGTCAGAATATTACCCGACCGCGAGCCAAACGCGGAGTTACTCCCCCCGGCAAAAAGCCCACCAAGACCGCCGCCTTCCTCGTTTTGAACCAAAACCAGAAGAATCAGCAGCACCGCTACAATCACAAAGAAAACCAGCAAAGCTATACTAAGTACACCCATCATTCAACCTCATCAATACTTATCTTCCTATTATACCATTTTAAGAAAGTTAATCAAGCCCTATTCCAGAATATTCAGGGAATGAGGAGGCAAACACACAACCAAGCAGTGTAGGAACGATATGTTAATAACAAGACCTTATTTATATGAATCCTGTCTATTTGAGCCTATCCGAAAAATTGTGTAAATGACCATAAGATGGCATAAATATACCGAAGGAGAAACAATGGTCATGGCTTCGTCATTCCCACGCCTCGCTACACCACATTTTTTTGCGCCCGCAAAATGTGGTGGAAGTTTTGCGTGAGAGTGCTCGAAGCGACCGACTTGGCAAAATTGAAACCCGAGTACGCGAAAGTGCCCGTAGCGCTAATCGTGTTTTGTATGCCATCGATTTTTCACTTTTTAGTTACTAATACTTCAATATATTCAGCCCAAATACCATGATTTAAATCATGGATATATTCTATTTTAGTTTTTAAATCACTAGCTTCTCTAATATAATCAACAATATCATACCCCCAATGCATTGTTACAGGTGAACCTTTTTCATCAATTGGATTTCCATGCCATTCTTCTGCCTTTGAAAATACAGGCTCACCATTTTCCCCCAGTGTTGCCCATATTTCTGTTTTATTAAATTTATTGATTATTGGAACTGTAAAAATATGTGCACCGCCATTTTTAAGCGTTCTGGCAATTTCAAAAAATGCTTCTTGAGGATTATATATATGCTCAAGAACATCTTGTGTTATTACTATGTCAAATATTTGATTATCAAAAGTTTGTTTTTCTAAATTTTCATTCCGATACCCATTGATAATACTACCAAATTCTCTGTCTGAATAATATTGTGATCCAATATACTTTTTACATTCTTGCTTTAATTTCTTTGTTATTGAACATTCCCCTGGGGATGATTCATGTATGCTTAAATTCCTCCAATTTGGAAAATATTTTTCAATTATTATCATAAGTGCTCTTTGACGTGGAATGGAACCACACTTTATACATAAAAAATTATCTCTCAACCATGTATTTTCAGAAAAGAAAACAGTGTTTTGCTCACATATAGGGCAAAAACCATTTTGCTTTAAATGAAATGGAGGAGGTGCTATCACATTTTTTATATTTTTAACAAGATTCTTACAATACATTAATATCTCCCTGTTGATACTTTAATGAAATGTCAATAATATTTTGCTTAACTCAATATACGCTAAATTCGCATTACCACCATTATGAGAATAACACGAAACCCCAGTGGATAAACAATATCATGCTTGGTAAAGTGCGTCAATCGAAAAAAGCGATTTCTCCACAAAATTTCCGTGCCACAGCGAGCGCTTCCGCCATCAACACCGCAAGTGCCGCCCTATTCTCGAATGTCCTCCACCTCCGCATCGGCAAAACCCTTCAGCACCGTCTGCATATCGGCAAGGCTTATCGCGTTTACTTTCAGCGTAATGCGGCGGCGGGAAGGGTTGTCCCCCTCGGCGGTAACAAACGAGACGATGTTGCCGCCTTTTTCGGCGATGGCTTGGGCAAGGCGCGCAAGTTCGCCGGGTTTTTCTGGCATTGTGCAGGTAACGCGCACGCCCGGATTGCGAGTACCGAACGCGTCGAGCAAAACGCGGAAAAGGTCGGTGTCGGTGATAATCCCGACAATCCGCCCGCTTCGCATCACCGGAAGGCAGCCGATGTCGTTGTCTACCATTATACGCGCGGCTTCTTCGACAACCTCGTTCTCCCCAACGGTAATCACCTTTTTTACCATGATGTCTTTGGCGGTCATTTTGGAAAGCAGGTAGCTTATTTCGTACATATCAAGGCTTGTCGCCGTTGAAGGGGCGGCTTTCAGCAAATCTTTTTTGGTCAAAAGCCCCGCAAGAACGTTGCTTCTGTCCAGAACTGGCAAATGCCCGACTTTTTCCTTCGCCATAAGCGCGCGAACATCGTTTATCGGCATATCGGGGTGAATGAAAATCGGATTTTTTGTCATAACTCGGCTTATAATCAATGTGTACCTCCTAAATAGGCGGCTTTGACGGCATCGTCTTTTTTCAGATCGCCGGCTGCCCCGCCTTTAACTATTTTTCCCGTTTCAAGGATGTAGCCACGCGTTGCAAGGCTCAGCGCTTTAAAAGCGTTTTGTTCTACTAGCAGAATGGTTGTTCCGGTCAGGTTGATCCGCCGGATAATCGCGAAAATCTCGTCTACGAGAATTGGCGCAAGCCCCATCGACGGCTCGTCAAGCAAAAGGAGTTTTGGCTGCGTCATCAGCGCCCGCCCCATCGCCAGCATCTGCTGCTCGCCGCCTGAAAGTGTTCCCGCCAGTTGCCGCAGCCGCTCTTTCAGCCGCGGAAACAAGACAAAAACCATTTCCATATCTTTTTTAATGGCGGCTCGGTCGCGGCGAATGTACGCGCCCATTTCTAGGTTTTCCTTCACTGTCATGTTGGCGAATACGCGCCGCCCTTCGGGAACTTGCACAAGCCCCGCGCCAACAATTTTGTCAGGCGAAAGGCTGGAAATATCGTTCCCGTCAAACAAAACTCGCCCGGACGTTTTCTTGATGATGTGCGAGACAGCGTGAAGCGTTGTGGTTTTTCCCGCACCGTTGGAGCCGATGAGCGTGATAATTTCCCCCTCGGCGACCTCGAAGGAAATACCCCGCAACGCCTGAATTGCGCCGTAGTGGATAACCAGGTTTTCGACTTGCAAAAGGGTTTTAGCCATTGAGCGCGTCCTCCCCCAGGTAGGCTTTGATCACTGCCGGGTTTTGCCTGATTTCCTCAGGAAGCCCCTCGGCGATAGTTCTGCCGTAGTCCAGCACAATCAGCCGCTGGCAGATTCCCATCACAAGGTGCATATCGTGTTCGATAAGAAGAATCGTCAGGCTGAACTCTTTGCGGATAAACGAGATGAGGTTCATCAGCTCCTCGGTTTCCTGCGGGTTCATTCCGGCGGCGGGTTCGTCGAGCAGCAGAAGGCTCGGATCGCTAGCAAGCGCGCGGACGATTTCCAGTTTGCGCTGTTCGCCGTAGGGCAGGTTCTTTGCCAGCTCGTGCTTTTTGCCGTCGATTTTGAACAGCGCCAGCATCTCGTGTGTCTTTGCCAGCATCTGCGCCTCGTCGGAACGGAAGCGGCGGAGGCGGAGCAGCGCGTCAAGCGGGCCGGACTTCCGCCGCGAGTGGAGCGCGACCTGCACGTTCTCTTCCACGGTTAAGTTGCCGAAAAGCCGGATATTCTGAAAGGTGCGGGCAATTCCCATCTGGTTCAGCGCCGCCGGGCTTTTTTTGCCGATACGCTGCATCCTGCCCCACTTGTCCCAAAAGGTAATTTCCCCTTCGGTGGGCGTGTAAATGCCTGAAATCATATTAAACACCGTGGTTTTCCCCGCGCCGTTGGGGCCGATGAGCCCCAGCAGTTCGCCACGGTACAGCTCGGCGGAAAAACCGCTGACAGCCCGCAAGCCGCCAAATACAATAGAAAGATTTTCGACTTTTAACAGGGGGGATTTTTCATCGTTCATACGGCGTTCCCCTTCGCTTTGCGGTTTTTGCCTTTGAGGTAGGCAACACAAGTGTCCCACGCGCGGACAAAGGAAAACTCAGTCATCCCCAAAAGTCCGCGCGGGCGGAAGATCATTATCAGGATGAGGATGAGGGCGTAGGCGATCAGGCGCAAATCCTGCAAGGTTCGCGGCAAAAAGCGCAAAAATTCCTGCAAAATCGTCAGGACGTAGGATGCCAAAATCGAGCCGGTCATCGAACCCATTCCGCCGAACACTACGAAAATGAGGTAGTCTATCGACCTGAGAAAGTTCGCATCGGCAGGCTGAACGATACCGATGACCATCGCAAACAGACAGCCGCCGATGCCGGCGATAAACGCGGCAATGACAAATCCTGTCATCTTGTAGCGGAAAATGTTTATGCCGCTTGAATTGGCGGCGATTTCGTCCTCGCGGCACGCTTTGATAGCTCTGCCGTAACTTGACCGCAGGAAATTCTGCAAAAGAACAAGAACGGCAACCAGCATGGCGGTTACAACGACGAAACCAACCGGGCGATTAAGCATCATCGGTGTGATGAACGGTCTTCCGTTGGGGCCGCCGCTTATCGAAGGGAGGTTGATGAAAACCACGCGGATGATTTCGCCAAATCCCAGCGTAACGATGGCAAGGTAATCGCCTGAAAGTTTCAGCACCGGAAAACCGATGAGAAAGCCCGCGATACCGGTGATGATCACCGCAAAAAGCGCGGCAAGGGGCAGTGGAAGCCCGGCATCTAAATGGAAGAAAATGCACCCATACGCGCCGATTGTCAGAAAGCCTGCTTGTCCCAGCGAAAGCTGCCCGGTAATACCCACGATGGTGTTGACCGAAATCGCCATAATCGCGTTGACTCCGGAAAGGGTAAGCACGTACACCCAGTATGCGTTGAGAACGCCCACGTTCAGCAAGGCAAGGGGGAGAACTATCGCCGCCAAAGCTACAATAGATAATATAACTGTTGAACGAACTGGAAAGTTGCTATGCATAATGTTACTTCCCTTACACCTTAACGCGGTAGTTTTTGCCCATTATCCCCGAAGGTTTAATCAATAGAACGATAATTAAAATGGAGAATGTGATGGCATCGGCGAAGTGGCTGGAGATGAAGCCCCGCGTGAGCGTTTCCACAATACCCAAAAGGTAGCCGCCCAGCATCGCGCCGGGAATCGAGCCAATACCGCCCAGCACCGCCGCGACAAAAGCCTTCAGGCCGGGCATCATTCCCATCGTGGGAGTTACCTGCGGGTACGCCGAGGCAAACAGGATGCCCCCAGCGGCGGCGAGCACCGAACCGAGAAAAAACGTGAAGGCGATGATGCGGTTCGCGGAAATTCCCATGAGGCTTGCCGCCTGCAAATCGTACGAGACCGCCCGCATCGCTTTTCCACGCCGGGTAAATGTGATGATGTAGTGCAGCGCCAGCATTAACAGCACCGACAGAACAACCACGATCACCTGTATGTTGGAAACCTGCAAGTCTGCCGCCAGTTGAACATTTACCAGCGGCGGATGCGGGAAACGGCGCGGATTGGGACCAATGAAGGGCAAAATTCTCGCAGTATTTTGCAGGATGAGGCTAACCGCTATGGCGGTGATGAGGTAGTTCAGGCGGGGAGCGCCGCGCAACGGGCGGTACGCCATCCGCTCTATCGACAGAGCGAACAGCGTACAGACAACCATCGCGGCGGCAAACGCGGCGAGCATCGCCGAAGGGCTTGTACCCATCGCGCCAAGCACAAAAAACGCCGTGTACGCCCCGATCATGAGGATTTCCCCGTGGGCAAAATTAATAAGCTTGATGATGCCG
>WQZT01000069.1 GCA_009780595.1 Treponema sp.
TCAGAGCATAGCCACTATACCCAACCTGAAGAGGTCGAGGAGTTTGTGAAACGGACAGGTGTTGACAGCCTTGCAATTTCCATCGGAACAAGCCACGGGCGCGCCAAGTTCAAACCGGAGCAGTGTACGAAAGATGCCAACGGCGTGCTTATTCCCCCGCCCTTGCGCTTTGATATTCTCGAAGAAATCGAAAGGAAAATCCCCGGGTTTCCCATTGTGCTGCACGGCTCATCCTCGGTATCGATGGAACACGTTCACACTATCGAAAAGTTCGGCGGCAAGCTCTCCGACTCCGTTGGCATCCCGGAGGATCAGCTCAGGCGGGCGGCGAAGAGCGCGGTATGCAAGGTTAACATCGACTCCGACGGGCGGCTTGCAATGACCGCCGTTATCCGCAAGGTTCTCGCCGAACACCCCGAAGAATTCGATCCCCGCAAGATACTCGGCCCCGCGCGGGATGAGTTGAAAAAGGTCTACATCCACAAGAACAAGAATGTTCTTGGGTCGGCAGGACAAGCGTAGCGTTTACCGTAAAAAGCAATGTGCAAAATACGCGCATTGCTTTTTGTTTTCCCACCCGCCCGTTTTACTCGCTACTCGCCTACTCCGCGAAACGACGTGATTGCTGAAACAAACATCGGGGCTATTGCAACGATGAGAAACAGAACACCCACAAGATTGCTTTGGGAGAAAAATGCCCAGTAGGAAGTTGCTGCGGCAAGAGGAACGGCGATAATAGCAACAGAAGAAAGAATAATTCCCGCAAGAGCGCTGTTTTGAATAATCGTAATAAAGAAAGAAACTCCCACGATAATCGCTGTCCAAAGAACGGGGACAAGTACCAACATGATTGGGTCATTGGGGCTGTAACTTCCCGCAAGCGAACGAAAAATGGACGCGGGGACAATCCACAGCAGGGCGAAGTTGGCGAAATCGGGGCTGCCGGAGACGAGCCTGAGGTAAAAAAAGAGCAGGTAAACCACAAGCGGCACAAGCGCGGGCAGGGCAACAATATCGACAAAGCCGCTCACCCAGCGGGAAACGCCAAACCCTTCCGGGCTAATCACGGGGCCAATAAAAGACTGAAGGAGCGCGGCAATGCTCCCCGCTATCAGCGCCCAAACCCAGCCGGATGTGTTGACTGCCGTTATACCGCGCCAAAAGAAGTAGAACACCGGCACCCACAGAAGGCAAAAAAAACTCATAGCCTTAGCATACCAACCTGTTCCGATGATGTCTACGCCTACACCAGAAAAACTCGCAATACCCTTTTAGAAAAGCGGCAGCCCCAACAGTTTCGGGAGGAACGTTATAATCTGCGGGATGTAGGTGAATACCAAAAGCACGCCGAGGAGGGCAAACATATACGGAACGATAGCTCTCGTTATTTTTTCTATCCTGACTCCGGCAATGCTTGATGCAACAAACACGTTAACTGCAAGTGGCGGAGTTGTCATCCCGATTGAAGTGTTGATAACGATGAGCATACCCAAAACAATCGGCGAAAGCCCCAAGCTCGCACCGATAGGAAGCAGAATCGGCGTCAGCAGCAGAATGACGACATTCGTTTCCAAAAATAAACCTATGACCAGCAACATAACATTTATCATCAATAAAAGCGCTATTCTGCTTTCAAACGTATTCAAAACAGCCGTGGCAATTTGCCCCGGTATGCCCTGGCTTGTCATAAACCAGCCAAAAGGCCCTGAAAGGCTTATAACAAACAGAATGAGCGCGGAACTTTTTGCCGATCTGACAAATACTTCAAAAAGATCCCCCGCTTTTAATTCTTTATAGACAAACTTGCTGATGATAAACGCAAAAACACTTGCAACGGCGGCGGCTTCTGTCGGCGTAAAGATACCGCCGTAAATGCCGCCCAAAATGATAAACGGCATCAGCAGAGCAAGCCCCGCATCCCGAAACGCCGCAAAGAACTCTTTCGCGGTAAGGCGCGGAGCCGTTGTGTCCGCCGGCTCGTATTTTACGCAGGTAAAGCGGTGAACCTGCATCATTACAAGCACAAAGACAAGCCCCGGCACAATGCCCGCCATAAACATTGTCCCAACGGAAACGTTGGCGGTAACCGCATAGGTAACCATCGGGATGCTCGGCGGGAGTATGACGCCGATTGTGCCGGATGCCGCCGCAACTGCCGCCGCAAGTTCAGGCGGGTAGCCTTTTTTTTGCATGTGGGGAATCGTAAGGCCGCCTATCGCCGCGACCGTTGCGGGGTTTGAGCCGGAAATTGAGCCGAAAAACAGCGATGCCCCGGTTGTAATTTTGGCAAGCGCGGCGGGTTTGCGCCTGAGCAGCAACTGCACAAAGTTGATCATCCGTTTCGACATTCCGCCCCGCGCCATGAGGTTTCCGGCGAGGATAAAAAACGGTATTGCCATAAACGTAAAAGTGTCAACAGCGACAAACATCCGCTGCGGAACCATCGGGAAAAGATGTGTCAGCTCTCCGGCAAGCAGCGCCGCGATCAAAGACAGCCCCAACGAAACGGCTATCGGCAACCCCAATGCCATCATGAGCGCAAGTATTCCAAACAAAAGCCCTGCCATATCCCCTCCTCCTCGTACTACCGGGCGCTATCAGAGCGCAATTCCTGTATTCCGTGCCCGACATAGCGAATCAGCATCAAGCAGCACCCAACAAAAACAGCGGAGTACATTGTCCACATAGGCCAGCCGAGCGAAGGGGATATTTGCCCCATCCTGATTTGGCTCTGTATAATGAAAATGCAGAACCTCGTTACAAACAGGGAAAAACCTGCCATAAGAATCATTCTGACAACGATTATAATCTTCTGAATTTTCTGCGGCAGCAGCGAAACAAAGACAGTTACGCAAAAATGCTCGCCCCGTTTCGCCGCCGCGCTTATTCCAAAAAACAGTATCCAAATCATAGTGTAACGGGCAAGTTCTTCTGCCCAGGGAATAACCATAAGCTTTGTAAACCTGAAAAACGTGGAAATAAAAATAACAACGCACATAAGCGGCATTAAAACAGCCAGTACATATTCTTCAAAGTTATTGAGGCGCACGAGCAATTTGTTCATTGAGACGCTTCCTTTTGTTCGCAAGCGGGGGTGTTGATTGCTTACCGCAGAAAATCCCCTGAAAATTCAGGGGATTAAACTGCTCTTTACTGAAGAGCCTCGGTAATAGCAACAATTCTTTGGATGAGATCCTGATTTAAAGTACCTTCGTAGTTTCTGTATGTACCCTGACTGGCTTTGATCCACACATCACGATCAACCTCTGTTACAATCGTCCCGGAATCCCTTATCCGCTCGATGGCAACTTGCTCCATTTCCTGACTAAAATTCCTCTGCCAGTTTGTCGCTTCAGCCGCCGCCCTCCAAATAGCATCCTGCTGTTCCTGCGTCAACCTTTCAAAAATAGCCCGATTTATCAGAAGTGGAGCCGCCGCATAAAGATTGCCGGTCAAAGACATATACTTTTGTACTTCGTGAAATTTTGAAGTGTAAATAAGAAACGCCGGAGTTTCCTGACCGTCAATCACGCCTTGCTGAAGCGCGATAAAAAGCTCGCCAAACGCCATTGGCAAGGGGCTTGAACCATATTCCCGGTATGTATCCATGTGGATTTCATTTTCCATAGTTCGGATTTTCAAACCTGCCAAGTCCTCAGGCGTTTTGATCTCTCTGATATTATTCGTAACGTGGCGGAATCCGTTGTCCCAGAATCCCAGCCCGATAATTCCCTGCGCCGGAAGCTGGTTAAGCAAGTATGTACCTACTTCTCCATCGAGAACGTGGTAGGCAATTTCCGCTGTGGGGAACAGGTAGGGCAAATCCAGCACGGCAAAATCGGGGAAGAAATTGGTCATTGGAGCAGATGAAATCAGGGTCATCGCAACAGTTCCCAAAGAAACGCTCTCGATCAGATCCCGCTCGTTGCCAAGCAATGAATCGGGGAAAATCTCCAGAGTAACCGTACCATGAGAATATAGTTCCACAAGGCGGGCGAATTCCTTCAACCCCATCCCATAATGACTGTCCGCCGTTAATACGTGTCCAACTTGCAAGGTAACTTTTCCGTCGCTCTTACCGGAACACGAAAAAAACGCTCCCGAAAAAAGCACCAAGCACCACAGAATCGCTAAACCCTTTCTTACCATATAATGCTCCTCTTGTTTACTTATAATGATCCAGCACACCAACTTTCCAGTTTACATTACGATGTTGCTTTCCGCGAGTATTGTACGATATAACCATCAGCTTACTCAAGAGGTGCGAAGTACCCTGTACTGTCCCTCCCCGAGCGCTCCATCAGGTAGACTTCCACTTCGAGGGGGAGGTACGCCCTGCCGAAATCCGTGGGCTGGCGGGAACGGAAACTGAGCGTGTAGATGCCGGAGGGAGTTTCCGCAAGGCTGCGGATCACCGGAGCGATTCCTTCACTGCGGAAGAGCGCCATTGCTGTGCCGCCTGTGCGCTCAGTAAGGTACAGAATGTCCCTGCCCGGCGCGCCGCCGCCGACAATCACCGCGTGAAAGACAATGTTGTTATTGGAAAGGTAGGCGGCAAGTTCCGAGAGCGTGTACTGCTCAAAGGCAAACTCGCCCAGAGAACCAGTGCTGACAAACACCACCGCCCGCTTATGCTCGGCGGGCAAGAGGTCGGTGGCGGCAAGGCGCAGGGCTACGTCAAAACGCCAGCGGGGGGAATACGCCGCCGGGTTTCCACGCGCGGCGGCGGCAAAGCGTTGCGCCAGCGATGCAGGAGCGCCCGCCGATTGCGAAAGGTTTTCCCGCGCGGGAAGTTCCCCGGCAGAAACCGCCGACACGATCCGCCCCGCCGCAGATTCCGTGTCGCGCAGGGCGGCAACAAAGTCGTCAGCAAAGGGCGCGGCGGCGGCAGAGCGTTCAAACAGCACGGAAACGGCAGTATCCTGAAACGTGTGCGAAGCAGAAAACAGGCTCTGATTCGCCACTTCGATGCCGCCTTCACTCAGGAGGAAATTCCGCCCGTCAAGCCCGACAATCGGGCGGCGCAGTCTGTCGGTTACTTCAACTTCCGCCAGTACCGTGGGAAAGTTATCGCTTACAATCCGCCGTACTTGCACAAAAAGCCCCGCAGCCATATCGTCTATGCGGGTCATCACCGCTACTTCGCTTGAATTAAAATCCGCCGCCAGAACGTTGCCGTTGTGATCGAGCGCCGCCCCGGTAATCCGAACCGCCGCCGGGTTTCGCAAAACTCCCAGCTCGCGGACTATCGCCGTGTCGGGATCAACGAGAAGGATTCGGTTCAAATCCACCGCGAGGATTCTGCCGTCAGAAAGAAGGCGCAAGCTTTCTGGCGAAGAAAGCCCGTTCGAGATTAAAATGCCGAGGTACGTACCGTTGGTGTCGAATATAAAGATTTGCCGGTGGATACTGTCGGCGACAAAAATGCGCCCTCCCCGCGCGGTGATTCCGGTGGGCGAAACAAAGCCGCCAAAGCCGGGAGTTCCGGGACCAAACGAGAGGATAAAATCCCCCGCCGGGTCGAACTTGGACACCCGCCTGTTGCCAAAATCAACCACGTACAGAAAGCCTTCGTCATCAACCGCCATGTTTTGCGGGCCGACAAACTGCCCCGCCCCCTGCCCTCGCGAGCCGATGTGGAACAGCCAGTTGCCATCCGGCGAAAGCACGCTGACGCGGTTGCCCCGGAACTCCGACAGAAAGAGGTTGCCATCAAGCCCGCGCACAATATCGTAGGGGCGGTCAAAACCGATAAGGAAGGGGCCGCGCCGCCGTTCTCGGATAATGCCGTTGGGGTCGATGCGGATGATTTCGTTACTGCCGGAGGCAACCACCCACGATGAGCCGTCGATCAGGGGAAGCAGCGATGTCGGCTGGCGGTACAGGATAACGTTGTCGTTCGTGCCGGGGAAACGGCCAGATTCCACGTAGCGAACGTCATCATCGGCGATAGGGAGCAGAATGCGGCGGTTGCGAAGGGTTTGCAGCCGACTTCCGATGAGTATCCCCTGACCGGAAGAAACGCCGTAAGTTTCGGCGGCGGCTTGCCATGCCGCAAATGCGGCGTTTTCTATGCCTGACTGGAAGTATGCCCTGCCCAGCCAGTCCAGAATAAGCGGCTGCCCGGGGCGAAAGGCAAGCGCCCGCTCGAATGACAGAATCGCCTCGTTAAAGGCGAAACGGTTGTACGCCTGTATGCCGATGCGGAACTCTTCACGCGCGCGAATGGTGTCGATGTCCGGCCCTTCCAAGCCCTCTGGCGCGGGGATGCCGGAACCGGCCTGCATCGGCTGTGCTGTGGGCTGTGCCGCCAATGGAGAAACGGCGAAAAAAAACGCCACTGAGAAAACCAGCACAGAAACGCCAGCGCGGGCAGGCTTTGAAACGAAGGTGTATCCCATTGTTACCCCGTTGCCGTTCTAAAATGATCGATTATTTCCTGCTGGTACGGTGCGGCTTCCAGCGCGCGGCGCAACCACGTCCGTGCCTCAAGAAAATCTCCGTTTTTATAGTACGCCCAGCCCAGAGAATCCTGATATGCCGGACTTTGCGGCTTGAGATCGACAGCTTTTTGACAGCACCGAAGTCCGCGGCGCAGGTCGGTCTCGGAATCTACCAAAACAAAACCAAGACCATTCAGAGCGGTCGTGTTATTTGCATCCAGATCGAGCGCTTTTTCGTAATACGCGATGGCTTGCTTGTTATGGTTTTGCACCCACGCAGCGTACGCAAGCGTCGTGTACAGCTGCGCGGACTCAAACCCGCTGCCAGCAAGCCGATTTAGCTCAAACTCTGCCATTTTAGAACGTTTGGTGATAGCGTAAATGTACGCCAGCGTCATCCGGCACTGGTACGTACGCAGAAGGTTATCCCCGTTGGTAACAACCTGCTCCAGATACAAAAGCGCATCATCGTATCGCGCCATTTTGGTGTAGCACAAACCAAGGTAGTAGGCAAGTTCGAGATTTTGATCGGAGGAAAAGCGGGCGGTATCAACGGAAAGCAGTTCTTCAAGCGCCAGATCCCAGCGTTTCAGGCGGTACAGCCTGATTCCTTCGTTGAGAGAACCCTGCCTTTTGGGAGAATCTTTCTTTTTAGCCCCCCTGTTTCCAGGAATTTCCGCCATAAAATCCCCCTTCCTTTGATTTACGGCTGCCGCAATTCGGCGCGCTGATCAGCAAGCGGGTGGCAGTGCACAGACGTTATCGAAACGAAATTCCGCGCAACAGCTTCGCAGTCAGAGCCAGTTTTATAGTCTATTTTTGCCGCAGCGCTTTCCAGAAAACACCAGCGCCCGTCAGGTGCTTCCGTTATCGTCATCTTGTCGGCGTAACTTTTAACCGCCAGCCAGGATTCCTGCATTCCCGCAGGCCCGCTGGGAGTGTTTGGTATATTCACGTTGACAAAACTGCCGGAGTGCCACAACGCGGCGAGTTCATCCAGATGATCGGCAACCCACGCAGCAGCCATATCCCAGTAATAAACATCGTGCCCGCCTGAGCCAGGTGCTGGACAGTGCGCCGGGCAATGAGCCAGCGACAACGCCACCGCCGGAATCCCGGCAAGACTTGCCTGACGCGCTGCGGCTGCCGTCCCCGAATAGATAAGGTCAGTGCCGAGATTTTCCCCCTGGTTGATGCCCGAAAGCACCATATCAGGCTTCACCGGCAGCGCCCCCCGCACCGCAGCGATAACGCAGTCCGCCGGATAGCCTGAGCAGCTCCACATATCCTCGCCCACCTGAACCAGCTTTACCGGAACATTCAACAGCGAAACCGCGTGGGAAACGCCCGAACGGTTTGTGTCGGGGGCAATTACCAGTATGCGGTGCGTACCTTTCGCGCGAAGTGCGGCGGCGAGCTTCAGAATCCCCTCGCATTCGATACCGTCATCGTTGCTCAAAAGTATATTCATGTGCTTTCCTTAACTGCTTTCGCCGCCAGTTTGCACCCTGACGCAATCTTCATTTCGTAGATTATCGGGCGGAAACCGAAAA
>WQZT01000070.1 GCA_009780595.1 Treponema sp.
AGCCCGCCGTGATCCTTGTGGCTATGCTCGCCGCCTTTAACATTCTGTTCGCGTTTATTATTTCCCGCCTCAGCGCGTTTGATGTGATCACGGCGCTCTTTGCCACCGCGCCCGGCGGCGTTGCCGACATTGCCCTTATCGCGGCGGACTTTGGCGCGGACACCCAGCAGGTTGCCGTGCTGCAAATCTTCCGCTTTGTGCTGGTTGTCCTGCTGTTCCCGCCGATTGTGCGTAAAATCATCAAAACCAACCCGCAACTCCAGAGTGATTTTCCCGCACCGAATGAAAGCGGTGTTCCGAAGGTCTCCGCGAAAAAACAAGCGCCGCGCAAGCAGATACTTAAAATTATCGCAACGCTCTGTACGGCAAGCGCTGGGGCAGCTTTAGCACGGCTGGCGGGAATTCCGGCGGGTGCGCTCATCGGCTCGCTGACGGCAACGATTGCGCTGGGGACGATCGTTCAGGCGGCGTACCTGCCAAAGTGGACACGGCGGGCGGTGCAGATTTTTGCGGGCTGTTTCATCGGCAGCAAAATCACGCTGGCGACGCTGGCGTATTTCCAGCACCTGCTCGTGCCGATGGCGCTGATTGTTGTTCAACTCCTGGCGATGACATTCGGCACGGCATATATGCTGCGCCGCTTTGGCAGCATGGATCGTGCCACGAGTCTTTTTTCCAGCATCCCCGGCGGCTTTGCGGAAATGACCCTTATCGCGCAGGAGATGGGGCTGCGCGTTCCGGAGATTGTCTTTCTCAACACCTGCCGCATCATCAGCGTTGTCGCCCTCATGCCGGTGCTGTTATTTTTGTTTACAAAGTTTTTATAAAAAGTTTTTAGAAAAGTTTCTATAAAAAAACCGCCGATGAACGGCGGTCAAATGAATTACATTAACGCAGGATTATCTCAATCTGCTTTTCTCTTTTTTACAAACGCCAGCAAACTCTTAATCTGCGGGAAAAGGAGCAGGGCAAAACCGGCAAGGAAAATCGGTCCCGCTATCGGGCGGAAGAACAGCCCTCCCCAATTCCCTCCGGTTATAATAAGCATCTGGCGCGTATTCCCTTCGATGAGCGGACCAAGTATTATACCGAGTATCAATCCGGCGACAGAAAAACCGTACTTCTTCATAAAATATCCGATGATACCCGCAATCAGCATAATCCATACGTTGTTCAGGTTGTTGCCTTGTGCAAACGTACCCACGAAACACAGGGTGATAATTATCGAACCTTGAATATAGTACGGCAGCCTTGAAACTTGGGCGAATAGTTTTACCCCGTAAATACCGCCGACAAACAGCAAAAGATTGGCAAGAAACATCGAGATAAACACGATGTACAGCAGCGTCGGTTGAAGGGTAAGCAGCAGCGGTCCAGGTCTCATTCCGTGCAGAACAAATGCGCCCAAAATAACGGCGGTGGTTCCTCCGCCGGGAATGCCCAGCGTCATCGTCGGGATGAGCGAGCCGCCAATTGCGGCACTGGTTGCCAGCTCCGGCGCGATCACGCCTTCGGGCATTCCTGACCCGAACTTCTCAGGCGTTTTTGAAGAGCGCACCGCATCGCCGTACGCCAGCACCGCCGCAATGGTCGAGCCGACACCGGGGAGAATACCGATTCCCATCCCGATAATCGATGCCCGTAGCAGCACCCACTTGTACCGCCAAAACTCGACCCAACTCATAAACTTGACTTTTACGGCACGGGTGGCTGACATATCCTGCGATTTGGCTTTTTCCATCGCCTGAATAAACACTTCCGACAGGGCAAACGCGCCAATCATAACCGGAACAAAATGAACCCCGTTGATAAGCGCCATCAATCCAAAGTCAAAGCGCATAATACCCGCGACCGTGTCAGAGCCAACCATGGCGAGGGTAATTCCCAAACAGCCGCTGATGAGTGTTTTGATCTGCGAGCCGGATGACCCCAGACCAGAAATTGCCGTGATGCCGAGTATGGCAAGGGCGGCGTATTCGGCGGGGGAGAATTTCAGGGCGGCCTTTGAAAGCGGGAGGCTTAAAAACAGCATAAAAACGCAACTCACAAGCCCGCCAATGACCGATGCGCTGACTGCATAGCCCAGCGCCCTCCCGCCGTTGCCTTGCTTGTGCATCGGGTACCCGTCGAGCACCGTCATAACGGAGTCGGGCGTTCCCGGCGTGGCGAACAGTATCGACGTGATCGAACCGCCGAACGTTGCGCCGCACATACTGGCTATCAAAAACGCGATTGCGGTAATGCCTTGCATGCTGAACGTGAACGGCAGCAGCAGCACAATTCCCATTGCGGAACTTATTCCCGGCAACGCGCCCATGAGAATACCGATAAACGCCCCGAGTACAACCAGCATCAAATGGGCAGGAGCGAAGGAGTAAATAAATCCTTGAATAATAACATCCACAGTCTACCTGCCTTAATAAAGATAAAATGAAAGCGTTCGCAATATTCCTGTCCCGCGCGGGAGGGAAACTTCCATAATCCTGCCAAATATAATAGTAAACGCCAAACTTCCAATTACCGACAGCAGAACAAAACTCAACGGTTTACGGCAACCAAGCTGGTACATAAACCCGCAGAGCAAAATCGGTATGGTTAAAACAAACCCGAAGGTTCTGATAAGAAGAAGTGTTACGGCAATAACACCCGACGATATCCCTATGCTGATTGCTTCTTTTGTTGTGATTTTTACTTCCGATTTTTTTCCAGTTACAATCTGTTTTCTCACACTCAAAAAGCCGGAAATAGCGGTCAATACCATTCCAATAGTCAACACAATCTGAGGCCACCACGCGGAGCCTAAGGGATCGATAGCAGTTGTAGGGAGCGAGAGGGACGTAACATATAAAAATAACATCCCTACAAATATAACAGCGTGAACAATAATCTGTTCTATCATTACGTTACCTCCGCGGCCACCTAGATGAGAGCCTCTTCGTATTCAAATCCAGCAGGTTAATCTGCCCGGTTGAATCTCGAAGAGGCTCACGACCGCTATAGAATTACAGGCGACCAAGCGCTCTAAAAATCTCAGCCAACTGATTTTCAGTGTACGATAAGAGCATACGGGTTTCTTGCGGGCCAAGCCAACTGGGCATCATATCCATCCCGTTTGCCGTTTCCCATGTCTGATAAGTCGGGTGAGTAACGACATTATGAAGAGCGTTAACCAAAACGTCCTGAACATCCTGAGGCGTATCTTTTCTGACAGCCAGAATGCGCCAGAGTCTGAGCGGGTTCATACCGGTTATACCAACCTGCCCGGAGTGCGGAACGTGCGCGAACTTCGGAAAATCTATCGGGTCATCGCTTAAAAATACCAGCGGAACAATCCCGCCAATTGATGCCATATCCATAAGGGCGCTCGGGTAATCAACGACAAGGTCAACATGCCCGCCGATAACAGCCGCCATTCTCTCGCCAATGCTTTGCAGCGGCACGAGCGTCAGATTGATCCCTGCGCTAAAATTGAAAGCTTCGATAAGTGCCTCATCAAGACCGCCCGGGGAAGAACCAGTTACCGTTATCATACCGCCCGCTCTGGCATGATCGAGCACATCCTGAATAGACTTAAACTTGCTATCAGGGGCAGCCCACAGAGCGGCAATTTCTGTCTGCATACGAGCCAGGGGAACAAACTCATCGATAAACTTAAAGGGCATTCTTTTGAACACATCAACCAATGTCGTGGATTGAGTTACGACGAGAATGGTGTAACCATCAGCCGGTTGCGAAAACGCCTGAATAGTGCCAACCGCAGACGCGCCGCCGGGTACGTTGGTAATCCGAACAGGCACGCCCAACTCCTCTGCCAATAGCGGCTGAATAGCCCGCGCTGTGGTGTCTGCACCGCCACCAGCACCAAATGGAACGAGCAGCTCGACAGCATGCGTGGGAAATTTCCGTTCCTTGCTTTCACAAGACACGATAGCCAATACTGCGGCAAGGCAGACAGCACCAAAAACAAAGCTGCGAATCTTCATTAATTCCTCCTGAATTATAGACAATCTTCTACAATTATAATGATACTATCAATTCCTTGCAAATAAGTACAATAGATTTTTAGAATGGTATTCATTCTACGATGGAATAGTTTTCGGTATGGTTTTCCTGAAAATACTTTTCCTGAAAATACTTTTCTTGACACGATGCCTGAAACACTTTATCGTAACGTATGAGAGATCAAGACTGGAACATCATTTCGATACTGCATCGGGAAAGAAATATTACAAAAACTGCAGATTTGGTATTTATGACTCAACCCACGTTGACAAAGCGCATCCAGCAAATTGAGGAAGAGCTTGGGATATTGCTGGTTTTGCGGAATTCCAAGGGTGTTCTTTTTACGCCCGAAGGCGAATATGTTGCGGGAAAGGCGGAGGAGATATTACGGCAGTTCAACGAGATAACAACACATCTGGCAACTATCAGCGGCGGCAGGGCAGGCGTGCTGAAGATTGGCGTTCCCAATTCGTACTGCCAACTGGTGTTGCCGCGCCTTGTTAAAGAATACAGCAAGATGCACAACGTTGGCTTTGATATTGCCGCTGCCCGCAGTGACGAAATCGTAAGAATGGTAGAAAACCACACGGTAGATGCCGGGTTTGTTCGGGGAACGTTTTTTACTGACCTCGAAACAATCGTTATTTCGACCGATCAGGTGCACGTTGTCTCACAAGACCCGCTTTCGTTAGCGGAGCTGCCGGGGCTGCCGCAGATAGATTTCATAAAAGAACCTTCGATAGTAAAAGCAACGGAGCAATGGTGGAATGATTTTTACACCAGCCCCCCTTTAATTTTTATACGGGTGAACCACGCGGAAACCTGTCTTGCGATGATTAAAGAGGGACTCGGCTACGCCATACTGCCGGACACGCGGTATATTAAAGGAAAGAAAGAGCTGTTTACCATTCCACTGCTGCACAAAGACGGAACAAAGTTTACACGGAACACCTCGTTTATTTATTCCCGCGAAAAGATGGGCACCCCGATGATTAAGGATTTTGTGGACTATATCAAGAAATACGGGGTGAATTTACATTCGAGTTGAAGGAAAGCAAACGTGATCTCCACTAATACGCCAAAGAAACTTACCGCAGCACTTAAAAGGGCAAAGACAATCCCGGGGTTTTGACTACCCATCTCCCAGAACTTGGCGAATGGCTTTCCGTACTTGCGCAATTACTTCAGGCTGTACAAAGCCAATCGCATCTGTAAGCCGCTGGACGGAAACGCTTCTTATCTGAAAACAGTCAACAGCTGATTCCTTTATAAGACCGTTGTGCTTGGAAGGCGTAATTTTTACCATCCACGGGTAGGCGGCAAACCTTTCTTTCCAGTCCGTTATTGGAGCAATAATTTTAAGCGGCAGCTTTCCAAGGGCATCGGTGTTAACGATCAAAGCGGGTCTCGTTTTCCTCATCTCTGAACCAATAGATGGATCAAGCCTTACAAGCCGGACTTCACCTTGTTTCATAAAAATCTTCGCCGTCAAGCTCGGTAAAAACTGTCAATTCACTGTCGCTACAGTAATCTTCGAGCGCCATCTGCGCGGCTTGCTCCAAAGATAGCGGCTTTCGCTCTTGTCTTTCCTTGATGTAGACGATAAAGTCAGCCACTTCTCTATAGTACACGGGGGGGATAGTATCGATTTCCTGTATCAAATGTGCCCTATCAATCACGTTTTTCTCCTAGTCTCCCATTGAAGAAAATATAACATCCCAACCGCATATTTTCAAGCTCGTGTATCTTCTCAGCGCATTTGCCTATAGTGATTAATCAGACATCCGTCCACCAGTATGCCGCGCTCGTCATCGGTGAGTTTTCCTACCGACAGCGTAATCTCTTCCGCTTTGTCTCCATGCGCGTTAATGATGTAGGCTTTTAACTCGCTGTCCCCGCCCAGTATCGCCTTTTTTATCCCCGGAAGGAACATATAATCGCCGAGTTGAAAGCGCGCATGATCGCCTGTGAGCAACGGCAACATCCCCCAGTTGATCAAATTTGCCCGGTAACGCTTGGTGGCATATTCCCGCGCCAGGTTCGCAGCCGCACCGAGAATCCGCTGGCATGACGCTGCCTGCTCCCGCGCCGAGCCGTCGCCGGGCTTGTGCGCGTATATCGTACTCCCGACGGCAATCGCCTCCGGCGCGATCCCGCCGCAGCCCGGCAGTACGGCAATCCTCCGGTAAACACCCGCCAGTTCCGAATTTGCCTGCGGGTTTATTCCCTTTTTTCTATCCTCTTCGATGGCGCGTATCTTCTTCGCCTGAGCCACATACTGCGGGTCTTTGCGGCTCAATGCAAATTCCGCCAAACGCTCCGGGTTGGATCGGTACGACGATGTCTCCCCCGACGGGATGAGTTCGTCGGTGGTTGTAACGGGGTCGGTGATGTAGCTCGCAATCGCAAGCAGAAGGTTGTCCGCAAGCGCGGGAATCGGCGGCCAATCCCGAATGTTTGGTCCAAAGGTCAATTCAGTTTCCGGCTGGGCGTTTCCCGTTCCGTCATACACCCGCTTTTCATAAATCCCGTTGTCAAAGAAAAAGCGCGGGCTTGTGTAACCGACATCCAGCTCGTCAGCCGCGGTGAGTTTGCCGCCCCGTATCGCGGTTGCGGCAATCGAACGCGCGTCCATCAGCGCAACAGACGCGATCTGCCCCTCGCCGGGTTTTGAGCCTTCGCGGTTGGGGAAATTGCGCGTAACGTGCCGGATGGAAAATTCCCCGTGCGCGGGAGTGTCTCCGGCACCAAAGCAGGGACCGCAAAACGCCGAGCGAATCACCACCCCGGCGTTCATCAGCTTCGCAACCGTACCGTTTTTCACCAGTTCGAGATACGAAGGCTGGCTTTCAGGATACACGTGGAACGAAAAAGTGTCGTTGCTTGCGGCGGCAATTCCGTTTGCAAAGGCATAATCCAAAACATCGGCAACTGCCGTGATATTTTCAAAAATCCCGCCAGAGCAACCCGCCACGATTGCCTGATCGGCATAAAGCTCCCCGCCTCTCAGCTTGCTCCTCAAACTAAATTTCACTCCCGGAACTCCAATTGCCTTTGCGCCTTCTTCTTCCACGGCGGCAATAATGTCGGCGGCGTTCTCTTTGAACTCCCGTATCGTGTAAACATTGCTGGGGTGAAACGGCATCGCGATACACGGCTCGACTTTAGAAAGGTCAACGTGCACCATTCCGTCATAGTACGCCACGCTCTGGGGAGCAAGCGTTTTGTAGTCATCCGCGCGCCCGCACAGCGTCAGGTACTCGCGGACAGCATCGTCTGTCCTCCAGATACTGCTCCAACTGGCAGCCTCTGTCGTCATCACATCAATGCCGTTGCGGTAATCCACCGAAAGTGTCTCCACCCCATCGCCGATGAACTCCATCACCTTGTTCTGAACGTAGCCATTTTTGAAAACTGCGCCGATAATCGACAGGGCGACATCCTGCGGGCCAACGCCTTTCCTCAGGCGGCCAGTGAGAAAAACCCCAACCACGCCTGGGTAGGCAAAATCGTAGGTTCTGCCCACCAACTGCTTGGCAAGTTCCCCGCCGCCCTCCCCCACCGCCATTGTGCCGAGCGCGCCGTAGCGGCTGTGGCTGTCCGAGCCCAGAATCATCGTGCCGCAGCCCGCCATTTTCTCGCGGTTGTACGAGTGGATAACCGCCAAATGCGGCGGAACATAAATACCGCCGTATTTTTTCGCGGCGGACAGCGCAAACATGTGGTCGTCTTGGTTGATCGTCCCGCCGACCGCGCCGAGGCTGTTGTGGCAGTTTGTCATCACAAACGGAACAGGAAAACGCTCCATTCCGCTGGCGCGCGCAGTCTGAATGATACCGACATAGGTGATGTCGTGCGACGTCAGAGAATCAAAGCGAAGTTTCAAGTTCTCCCCGTCTCCGCTGTTGTGAGTTGCTATAATCGAGTGGGC
>WQZT01000071.1 GCA_009780595.1 Treponema sp.
CCAATTTTCCGCACTGCTTCCCGCAGCGTTACCTCGGCACCACGTTGTTCCAGCGCTAGCGTTACGGGGATTCGTGCTTCGGGGATAACTTCCACTGGAACGGGAAACTTCAGACCGAGGTGTTCGACTACTTTGGATTCGTCTACCACTATCGCGTAGGATGCGGATGCGTAGGCGGTGATTTTTTCCAAAAGCAGCGCGCCGCCACCGCCTTTCACAAGGCAGTTTTTTGGGTCAACTTCGTCAGCACCGTCAATCGTCAGATCAAGCGCGCCGCCTATTTCCCGCGAGTTGAGCGAAAACAGGGGAATGCCCCACGTCTCGCAGTCTATCGAAGTCTGCAAACTTGTGGACACGGCGCGGATGCCGCTCAGTTTGCCCTCCGCCATGAGAGCGCCGATGTGCCGCACGACGGGCGCGGCGGTCGAGCCTGTTCCCAGCCCCAGCTTCATCCCGCTTTTGACCAGAGCTTGCACGGCGGCTTTGGCTACCATTTCTTTAATCGCTTTTTGTTCCATTACCATAATAAACTCCCACTCTTGAAATAAGGGAAGGCGGAAACTCCTTGCCCGTAATATGAGTATAGTGATACCGCAACTGGCGCACCAGCATGTCGCTGCCAGTCAGAACGCGGCAGCCGGCATCCTCCGCGCGGCGCACGCACAGGGTTTTCTCAGGCGTGAAAATAGTGTCCATCAGCGTTTCCCGCCCGGAAAAACGGTAAAACTCTATTGGGTCGCCGGGGTTGTCGGATGAGCCAACGGAGCTTGCCTGAATAATTATATCCGAATACTTTTCCATAAGATCAGCGCCCCGGCTGTCCAGACCCGCCCACGCAAAATGGTACTGCTCGGCGAGGGTGCGGGCTTTGCCAACTATCCTGTTCAGGATAAGCGCCTTGCCTTTCAGCCGATGAACCTCGAAAGCGGCAGCCTGAGCCGCGCTGCCCGCTCCAATAATGGTAATCTTCCGGCGGCGAAAATCTTTGCGGCCGATAAACGTCAACAGCGAATCGGAAAACGCCCGAGCCTCGGTGTTAAAGCCTGTCCACCTGCCGGTAGTGTCCTGGCTTGCGGTGAGAGCGTTGCACGCGCCGATTGCAAGCACCTCGGCGGATTTGCTGCCCGCATACAAGAGCACTTCTTCTTTGTATGGCGTGGTAATGGAAAGCGCCGAAATGCCCAGTTCTCCGGCAAAGCGCAGCAACGAGCGGAGCGAGTCCGCTGGAACGGGGATGTGAACGGCGTCGTTTTTTTCCATCGCGAATATCGTGTTGAAAAAGCGGGGAATGGGCGATGACTTCAGGGGATAGCCTGCAACGGCGAATACTTTTGTCGCGACGGTTATTTTGGGAAAACGGTACTGCTCCGCCAGTTCTTTCGGGGATATCTGCCCGTGCGCGGCAGGCGGGCGGGCTTCGCAATCCTCGGCAGGATAGGTGTAGGTTATTCGCGAACCGAAATGCTCGGCGAGTATGCCGCTGATTGAGGCGTATTCCCCCACGCACGAAATAATCTTTTCAAGGTCGCCCATTTCCCGCGATGCCTGAAGCACCTCAATCACATCATCGAGCGAGCGCGGCATCACCACAGCTTTGACCAGTTCATCCCCCACCCGCTTGAGGTGTTTCAACCTGTTGGGCAGGTTCCCAATCACCCCTTCAAGGTTGTAGCAGGAACGGATGATGCGCGTCCCGAACGCCCGCGCCGCCTCTTCAAGGCTTGGAACGTCGAGATCCTCTTCAAGGTCAACGTAGGCGAAGTTGCGCCGCCTGTCGGCATCGGCGTAGGCAAGTCCTTTTGCAAGGAGCGTTATACGCGAGCCTTCGCCGGAAAGGTACTCACCGCCGTTAATGCCCCGCCTGATAGAAAGAATAACCGGAACGCCCGCCATTTCGGGAAAGCGGCGAAGCAGGAGGCGCTCGTCGGGGGCAAGGTAATCGGCACGAAGCTCGACAAGGTCGGTATACGTGCGGTTTTGGTTGAGGATTTCCAAATCCTGCGCGAGGGTTTTGCCAGTAAGACAGAGACAAATTTTAGCCATAAGCCCCCACGCGCCCTATAAATCAGAGCGGAAAATGAAAATGCCCTGCACATTGCCAGCACTGTCGATGTCCCACCTGAGCATAAGCGGCCACGGGTTTCCGTGCAGGGGGTAAAAAAACGAATCGCCGTGAGCTACCGCGTTTGGCCCCATAATGAGCGAAATGACGCCGTGCGGATCGCCGATTTTTATCCCGCGCACCGCGCTGATGCCAACCTGCCAAACTCTGTCGCGATAGATATAAAAATCCCCCTGCTCGTACACGAAAACAACATCATCCTGCCACAGTTCCGCCCCCCGCGCCACATACACAAGGCGCGGAATACCGAAACTGCGAATGAGTTCGTTGAGCGAAATGCCCACAAACGCCGCCGGATCGTGCGCCCCGGCTTGAACACCGCCGCTCTCAGGGGTTTGGCTTTGCGTGTGAACGGGAAACAAGCTTGCAAGTAACAACGCCAGCAGCACGGAGCGGCTTTTTTTGAACAGGAGCATAGCCCACTGTACCGCAAGATTCAGAGCGCTTCAAGTGGGCAGAGCTTGCCGACCTGCCGCGCGGCAACCATATTCAAAAAAGCGGGAAAATACGTTACCATTGTGTGCTATGACGATGACAAAAACTTGCCGTGTAATGCCGCTGCCGAGCGGGGCGGTGCTTGATTTCTCCGGTTCGGCGCTGGTGATGGCGATTATCAACTGCACAAACGACTCGTTCTACGCCGCCTCCCGCGCGCTTGCTGACGAGGCCGTGGACAGGGCGCTTGCTGCCGAAGCTGACGGTGCGGACATCATCGACTTCGGCGGCGAATCTTCCCGCCCCGGCGCTGAGTACACCAGCGAGGCGGAGGAGCTGGCGCGCCTGCTCCCCGTAATCACCGCGTTCAGGAAACGCTCGTCGCTCGCAGTTTCGGTTGACACCCGCAAGTCCGCCGTTGCCGCTGCGGTGCTGGATGCCGGGGCTGACATCATCAACGACATTTCCGCGCTCGACGACGACCCGCTCATGGCGGAACTGTGCGCCCGCCGCCGCGCCGCCGTTGTTCTCATGCACAAAAGGGGCATCCCGCGCACGATGCAGGAAGCCCCCGCGTACGGCGACGTTGTTGCCGAGGTTGCCGCGTATCTTGCGGGGGCGGCTCAGCGGGCAGAGGCGGCGGGCATCTCCCGCGAGCAAATCATCATTGACCCGGGCATCGGTTTCGGCAAGCAGCTGGAGGATAACCTCGAAATTCTCCGCCGTATGGATTGCTTCACGCGCCTTGCAACATCGGCGGGGCGTTACGGGGCAGCGCCCCGTATGGGGGGTAGCGAAAGACCCGCACAGCGGGGCTGGAGCGAGGGGGGCGTGCCCCCCCCTTCTATCAAAATTGATCTTCATTCTGAGCCGCAGGCGGGCATTGCGGAAACGCGCGGGAATGATTATCCTGTATTAATAGGGCTGTCGCGCAAGGTTTTTATTGGCGCGGTAACCGGGCGGGGCGCGGAAGAACGGCTCGCCGGAACTATCGCCGCAAATGCTGCGGCAATTATGGGCGGCGCGGCGATTATCCGCGTTCACGATGTCAAGGAGCATGCCGACTTGGTGAAAATGTTGTCCGCCATTAACAATGGAGCGGCTATCGCAGATGGCGCAGCCATCAACGGCGGCGCAGGTGCCGACACTCCCAACGCAACCGAACAAGCCCCGCGCAGGTAAACGGACACTTCAATGGAATGGTTTCAGCGCTTAACCGCGTTTTACAATTTTATCCGCCCCATGCTCGACGTTGCGATACTGGCGTTTCTTATATACAAAGCTTACGAGCTTTTTGTAAAAACGCAGGCGGTGCAACTCATCAAGGGCGCGGGTTTTCTGGCGCTTGTGTACGGCGCGGCGGTTTTGTTCCAGCTCTCAACGCTCCGCTGGCTTTTGGATACGCTGGTGCCGGGGCTTTTCATCGCCATTGCCATCGTGTTCCAGCCGGAACTGCGAAAAATTATCATGCGTATCGGGCAGGGCGAACTGTTCCGCCCCGACAGCAAACCGCGGCTTGGTTCGATTGAAGCGGTGCTGACTGCCGCCGAGATTCTCTCCGGCAAAAAGCGGGGAATGCTGGCGGTGTTTTCCCGCCGCACCAACATCCGCAACATCGTTGAAACGGGAACGCGGCTGAACGCCGATATTTCTTCAAGCCTCATCGTTACGATTTTTCAGTACGATTCCCCCCTGCACGACGGCGCGCTGGTTATCCAGAACAACCGCATTGCGGCGGCGAGCTGCTTTCTCCCGCTGTCCGAGCAATCCGACATCAAACGAAGTTTCGGCACGCGCCATCGCGCCGCGCTTGGTATGTCCGAGCAGTCCGATGCGGTGGTGCTGGTGGTGTCGGAGGAAACCGGAGCAATCAGCCTTGCCTACGATAACAAAATCTACTACGATACATCCCCGATTGAAGTAATGCGTACTCTCAAAGACCTGCTGGACAGGGGCAGCAGAAAAGGCGAAGCAGACCTGCTGCCCGGCGACATTTCCGCCGATGCGCTATCCCCGCGCTCGACACCCGCGCCCGTTAACGCGCCCGCCAGCACGCGCGCGACTAGACACGCCGCCGCGCGCGCCGCCAAAGGAAAGGAGCCGCCGCAGTGAACATCAGAACGATTGCATCTCAAGCTGTCGAAAACTGGCCTGCGAAAGTCCTTTCGATAGCGCTGGCGATTATGCTCTTCGTGTTTCACCGGATGAGCGCGCTGGAGGAACGCTTTTTCTCGATTCCCCTGTCCATCGACCGCAACGGCCCGCTTGTTCCGTCAGCCTCGTTCCCCCGAATGATTCGGGTAACGATGCGCGGTGAGCCGAACAGCATTTTTTCGATTTTGGAAAGCGACATCGAAGTTTATATCGATATGAACCGCATAGAACAACCCGGCGTGTACACTGTCCCCGTTCAATGGCGCAAACGAAGTGTTATGCAGGGCGCGGAGCCGGTGCAAATCACCGTTGACCCGATGGAAATAACGCTGTCGCTTGACCACCGCATTAGCCGCGCCGTTCCGGTTACCGCAGATTTGCGGGGGCAAATTGATACCGGCCACGTAATGACGCAGCACTCGCTGAACCCCGCGGAGGTTATCATCGAAGGTCCCGCCGGACTTATCTCCGGCATCCCGGAAATCTTCACCGAGGCAATTAATCTTTCCGGCAGGCAGAGCGATTTTCTGGTAGTGGCGGCGATTCTCAGCCCCGACCCGCTCATGATCATCCGCGGAAGCGGCACGAGCGAGTTTCGCGGAAGTGTGCGGCAGATCATCTCAGTACGCAATATCGCCACCATCCCGATTGCCATTACCGGACTGCCGCCGGAACTCGCCGGGAAACTTGAACCCGCCGCCGCCAATATCCGCATCGAAGGGACCAACCAAGCCGCGCTCCAGGCATTCGCGCCGGGCGAGGATTTTCTGCGGATAGACGCATCAGACATTGACAGCCCCGGAGAATATATAGTGAGGGTATTAACCGCACCTGCCGAAAATATGAGTATCAGTGTAGAGCCTGGAGAAGTCAGGCTCTCTGTTAGTGTGAGCGAGGGCGAATAGCGGTGATTTCTGGTATTGGAGTTGATGTTGTCAATGTCCAGCGTCTGCGGCGCTGGCGGAAAATTCCCGGACTGTTGGAGCGATACTTTCACCCCGAAGAGCTTGCCGCATCGTTGTCGCGGGGCAACAGCGCCGATCTGTCGCTGGCAGCACGGTTCGCCGCAAAAGAAGCGTTCGGCAAAGCGCTGGGAACAGGACTTGCCGGAATAACCCTGAAAGACATTATGGTGAAAAACAAGCACAACGGCCAACCTGAAATATTTGTGCGAAACACAGCGCGTGCGGCAATGCAAGCAAGCGGCGCACAGAGCATTCACCTGTCCCTCACCCACGAGAAAGATAACGCTATTGCAATGGTGGTGCTGGAAAAATGATGTACGAAGAACGGGAAGCGAGAGTTTCGTTTCAATCAAAAGAAGAATATACCTGCCCGGTGTGCGACACCGTGTTTCACCGCGAAGAACTTTTGTCCGGCTCAGGCCGGCTCATCGCCGGAAGCCTCACCGACGAACTGCACCGCCTGTACGAGCCGTCCGCTAAATACGGCAAAGTGTACCCGTTGATCTATCAGGCAACCGTTTGCCCAAAATGCTGGTTTGCCGCCAGAGAAGAGTTTGCAAACATTTCGCTTGAAGCCAGCACAATGGCAAAGCACGATCGGGAAAACCGCATCGCCGAAACACGCCTCATTTTCCCCGATGTCGATTTTAACCAGCCGCGCGACTTGATGTCCGGCGCAGCGTCGTTGTACCTGGTAATGCGCTGCTGCACGTACTTCCCGCCAGATTTTTCGCCCACCATCAAGCAGGGACTTGCCGCGCTGAGAGCCGGCTGGCTCCTGGAAGAAATGCACACCGAGTTCCCCGGCGAACACTACGACTGGCTGGCGCTGCTGTTCAAGAAAAAAGCGCAGTACCTGTACAACGAAGCCATCCGCCGCGAACAATCCGGCAAGGAAACACTCTCCTCGCTGAAAATATTCGGACCGGATACCGACAAAAACTACGGCTACGAAGGAATGTTGTATCTCACCGCGCTCCTCCGCTTCAAATACGGCATGACCGAGAACGTCGAATTCCGCGCCGAATACCTGGGTGAAGCAAAACGAACCATCGCCAGAATGTTCGGCATCGGGAAATCCTCCAAGTCAAAACCCGGCCCGCTGTTGGAACACGCCCGCAACCTGTACGACGCCATTTCCAAAGAACTCAATGAAACCGATGACTGAAGCACCTGATGACGCGGCGCAACGGCGGCGCAACATCAGACTACTCGTCTCGTATGACGGCACCGATTTCCTCGGCTGGCAACGGCAAACCCACAGTGCAACTCGCAGCGTAACCGACAACACAACCCGCGATACTATCGACACCAGAACCGTACAGGGCGCAATCGAAACCGCCCTTGCAAAAATCCACAAAACCCCGGTAACGCTGACAGGCTCAGGCCGCACCGACACAGGCGTTCACGCCGCAGGGCAAGTCGCCAATTTTTACACAACCATCCAGAGCATAGACCCCGCCCGCTTTGTCCCCGCCCTGAACAGCCTACTCCCCCGCGACATCCGCATCCGCGACGCCCGCCAAACACGCGATGATTTTCACGCCCGCTTTGACGCCCGCCTGAGAACCTACCGCTACTATTGCATCACCCGGCAAAACGCCGCACCCTGGGAACTACGCTACGCATGGCACCTGCGGCGGCACCCCGACATCGAGCGCCTGAACGACTATGCGCGCCTTTTAATCGGCGAAATGGACTGCACCACCTTCGCCATCCCCACCGACAAAAGCAAAACCCGCAGCCGCTACATTGCCGGAGCACGTTTTTTCATCGAAAACGACCGCCTGATTTTTGAAATCAGCGCCAACGCCTTCCTGTGGCGAATGGTACGTTCCGTTACCGGAACCCTCCTCCGCTGTGAAGAAACCTCAGCCAGCACCGCCACCTTCCGCCACATCATCGCCGCCAAAACCCACGCCCTCGCCGGCCCCACAGCACCCCCGCAAGGACTCTTTTTGTGGAAAATTGATTACTACCGGGATTAAGAGGAATAATCAAAAAGAGGGAAGTCTCCCTGAAGTTTTGGCAGAGCCAAAACTTCTTAGCAAAAGCTGCCAGAGGCAGCTTTTGCCCCTCGCTCCAGCCGCCTCGTCGCTACGCTCCTGCGGTGGCTTCCGCTACCCCCTCGGCAAATCTGCCTACGGCAGATTTGCTGGGGAGTTTTGGTTCTGCCAAAACTCCATGCCTATGCCCCAGCAAATCCGCTTGTATCC
>WQZT01000072.1 GCA_009780595.1 Treponema sp.
AACAATGGCGGTGCAAACGCCGAAGCCGGAACACCCGGCGCGGCCATCGACCGGATGATGCCGTTCGATGACTACCTGAAAGACGAATCGGTGAAGGAACTCCGCGCCGCCGCCTACGGCGACACTCAAAAGCGGCGAATGGCAAATTAGCCTTTGGCTAATTCGCTGGGGAGTTTTGCGGAGCAAAACTCCAGGACTAGCGGATACGCTCGATGGCTTGCGTTACTGCTCTCAGCCGCACAACGCGTCCGCCGCCATGTTCGGGAAATGCGCGGAAGCGCTCGCCGTCGTTGGCAAACGCGGATGCCCGCTCGCTGGGGAAGGGCGCGTGGCGCATTTTTGTCCACACGAGGGAAATGTCCGAAAGTGTAACAGTGGGATTGGCAGGATCAAAGAAAATAAACGAGTCGTGAACGCCCCGTTCCATGCGGGGTGCTTCATCGGTAGACTGCAAATAGCGTATAACCCCATTGGTAAAATCGATTGACTGAATAACCGCCGCGTGGCTGGCACCGCCGTCATTGGTGCGAAACAGAAGAACATCGGCGGGGCGTAAATTGCGGATGCTGTCGTTCACCGGAACAATCTGGCTGTGCCTTGAATTAAAAAAAATTGTCCCCGCAAACAACGCCGGATCGATCCCCGCCCGCGCCGCCCGTGCGCCAAAAACCGCCCGCCCCAAATCGACACCTCCGGTAGCGGCGACATGCGACAAAATGTGCCACACAAAGCCGGAACAGTCCACACCGAGCAGCCCAACTCCGAACAGAAAATTATACACATCCGCCTCGTCTATGCCGCGCCCGGAATGCAGCACGTGCGGGCGGTGGGGCAGCCCCTGATAAAACCCGGCGGACATCCGCGCAATGTCGAACGGGTCTGCCGAAAATGTCCAGCTTTGGGAAGGCAAATCAAAAATGAGCACCTTTTCCCTGCCGTCGGAAAGCGTTTCGACGTAGGTGTTAAAATCATCGCTTTCCAGCAGAACGTTGATATGCTCCCACAAAAACGCGGGGCTGCCCTTGCCGCTGCCGACAAAGCCCCATTCCTGATCGGTGAGCGCGTCGCGTTCGTCATTCATCGCAAACGGCATTCGCATATTCATCACTCTGCCCCCGATAATGCGCGTTTGGAAGTTACGCCGGAATGCTTCTTCGATGACGCGCTCCACGCCCGTGCCCCAAATCTGGGCAGGGTCGGCAAACGCCATCAAGCGGGAAAGTGTATCATCGTCGGATTTTGACGGAAGGGCAAAGAGTGGGGGGCACAAAGCGAGCACCAGTAGGGAAAACAACAACGAACAACGCAGGTCAAACCATACATTATGAACGTTTTTTAGCTGCGTCATTCGTTGCCTTCCTCCTGCCTGTGATAGTTAGTTCAGGGGAGCGTATTGCAACCTGCGGTGTTAGCGGGCGCTTTCAATATCCTTGAAATACCGTACCGTGCCATATTTCAGCTCTTCCGCCGCTTCCTCATCGCAGACGATGATTGCCTTCTCGTGCATTTGGAGGCAGGAAAGCGGACACCAGTGGCTCAAGCCCCCTTCAACGGCGGCTTGAAGTGCCCGCGCTTTTTGGCGGCCTGAAACAATGATAAGCACTTCCCGCGCATCCAAAACCGTACCAATGCCCACCGTCAGCGCCCTGGAGGGAACTTTCTGCGGATCGCCTTCAAAAAAGCGCGAATTGGCAATGCGGGTTTCGGTCGTCAGCGTCATTGCCCGTGTGCGGGAATTGAGCGCCGAACCCGGCTCGTTAAAAGCAATATGCCCGTTGCCGCCAATACCGCCCATAAAAAGTTCGATACCTCCGGCGGCTTTGATGGCTTTTTCGTACTCCGCACATTCCTTTTCGGGATTACTGGTCATCCCGTCAGGCACGTGGGTGCGTTCCATCTTAATATCGATGCTATTGAAAAAGTTGTCGTTCATGAACCTTCGGTAACTCTGGGGATGATCCGGCTTCAAGCCCAGGTATTCATCCATATTGAAGGTGGTAACATCGGCAAAGGAAACGTTCCCCGCCTTGTGCGCGGCAATCAGCCGCCGGTAAACTCCCAGCGGAGTCGAGCCAGTAGGAAGTCCCAATACGAAGGGCTTGGTTGCCGACGGTGCATAAGCTGCCATCCGTTGGATAATATAATCCGCAGTCCACTGACAGACACTCTCGTAATCGTTGTGTATTAAAAGCCTCATAATCCCTCTAAAATTCAAAATTGTAAACGTTGAGTGAGTACAATAGAAAAATCATGAACATCAAACTGCCAAGCTACTTTTTGTAGCAGAGCTACTTTTTATAGCCAGCTACTGTTAGTAGCGGAGCTGCTTTCTCGTAGCCGGACTACTTCCTGGTGGCTAGGATTTGAGCAACCCGTTCCAGCACTTTTTTCCGGTCAAGGGGCTTGACGATATAGCTCTTTGCACCCATAAGCAGGGATTTTTTCACTATATCTTCTTTACCTAAAGCACTAACCATAACTACACAGGCATTCTTGTCAAACTCAAGGATCTTTTCCAGCGCAGAAACCCCGTCCATGACTGGCATTGTAATATCCATAGTAACAATATCGACGGTAGGATGCAACTCTTTGTATTTATCTACACCCTGTGCGCCATCTGCGGCAGTGGCTGCTACTTCAAACCCTTCCGAAGTAAAGATTTGACCAAGCTGCTTGGCAATAAACATGGAATCATCAACCACAAGCACCCTATACGGGGTGCCGTCCGGCTTCTTTCCCGCAGGAGATTTGTCATTCATACCGGGCATATCACTCTTTATTATCATCGATTATGCTCCTCTTCTTTATACCATTGTACGTTTTTAGAGCAAACAAGTCAAGGGGGTATCGCAAAAATACCTCCTGAGCTCCGTTGGCTCACGCATACGAATGCTTTTTTCTGGCAAACTTCGATAAAAATTCAACAGAATGAGTAAATTCTACCACGAGTCAGCATTTTTTGCTAGCCCTGAATTCGAGGTCTGCGAACATAAGCGCCGTTTATAGCAACGCGATTCCTGCGGCTTTGCAGTTCGCCAGCGTGTCGTTGTCCCACACGGAGACTTGCACTTCGCCGATGTGCGCCTTTTCCAGCAGGAGCATGCAGAGCCTTGACTGGCCAATGCCGCCGCCCATTGACAGCGGCAGTTCCCCTGCCAACAGCATTTTGTGGAAGGGAAGATTGCGGCGGTCGTTGCAGTTGGCGATGGTCAACTGGCGGTCGAGTGTTTTTTCGTCGACGCGGATGCCCATCGAGGACAGCTCGATGGCGCAGTTGAGGAGATCGCTCCACACGAGAATGTCGCCGTTCAGCGACCAATCGTCGTAGTCCGGGGCTCGGTTGTCGTGCTTGTTGCCGGATTTCAGAGCGCCGCCGATTTGCATCAGGAACACGGTTTTGTGTTCTTTGGCGCAGGCATCCTCGCGCTGTTTGGGAGTCAGGTTCGGGTATTTGTCCTCGAGTTGCTGCGTGGTGAAAAAATGCACATCGCGTGAAATGGCGCACTTCAAAACCGGAAACTGCGCCTTGATTTTCTCCGCCATATCGCACATCGCTTTCACAATGGCGCTCACCGTTGCCCGCAGCATTTGCTCGGTGCGCGAATCCCTGTCGATAACCTTTTCCCAGTCCCACTGGTCAACGTATATCGAATGCAGGTTGTCCATTGTTTCATCGCGGCGGATGGCATTCATATCGGTGTACAGCCCTTCACCAACGGGAAAGCCGTACTGGTGCAGCGCAAGGCGCTTCCACTTTGCAAGCGAGTGAACAATCTGCGCGTTGCTGCCGGTTTCCTTAATCTCGAACTCGACAGGGCGTTCAATGCCGTTCAGGTTGTCGTTCAGCCCCGTTTCCGAGCCGACAAAAAGCGGCGCGGAGGCGCGTTTGAGGTTCAGCTCCCGCGCGAGGTTATCCTCGAATGTGCGTTTTATCGCTCCGATGGCGATCTGCGTTTCGTACACGGACAAAATCGACCGATAGTTTTCAGGCACAATCACGTTACTCATACATTACCCCTCTAACATCTTTGTTGAATTCTCAAACTGTTTAGCCATTAAAAATATCTCGAACTCTGGTCTGTTAAATCTCGACTATCCCGTCGAATACTTTCACGCAATCGCCTGTCATATAGACGGTTTGATCGGTGTAGTTGATGATGAGGTCGCCGCCGAGAAGTTGGACTTTGATGTCCTCGCCTTTGCCGCAGCGCCCGTTGAGAACGGCGGCGACTACCGCCGCGCACGCGCCAGTGCCACACGCTTGCGTTTCGCCTGATCCGCGCTCCCAGACGCGCATTTTCAGGTGGGTGCGGCTCATCACCTCGACAAACTGGGTGTTCACGCGGTCGGGGAACAGCGCGTCGTGTTCGAACTGCGCGCCTATCGTGTGTAGGTCAACGGAATCGAGGTGGTCGCAGAAAACCACGGCGTGCGGGTTGCTCATCGAAACGCAGGTGATAACGTACTGCACGCCGCCAATCGTTACCGGGCGGGCAATGACGCTTTCGCCGGGCAGATTGACGGGGATTTTCTGGGGATGCAGTTCGGCTTGCCCCATATCCACCTTAACCGAGGAAACAAGCCCGTCTCTCGTAGAAAGGAACAGTTCCCTGACGCCGCTGAGCGTTTCTATCGTCATGCGGCGTTTTTTGACGATGCCGTTGTCGTACAGGTATTTTGCAGTGCAGCGGAGGGCGTTACCGCCGATGGTGTCCTCGCTGCCGTCAAGGTCGAAGATGCGGATTTTCGCGTCAGCGGCGGCGGAGCGCAGAATCAGCACAACGCCGTCCCCGCCTATGCCTGAATGCCTGTTCGCCAGCAGCGCCGAAAGCGACTCAGGCGAATTGATGGCAATGTCAAAGCAGTTGATGTAGATATGGTCGTTGCTGCAGCCGTGCATTTTCGTGAAGGGCAGTTTCACATGGCTGGTTCGCATATCGTTGATGTCAACCAGCTCGGTGTTAATTTCGCTGTAGCCGGAAAGCAAGCTGTCAGCCAGCGCGTTTGCGGTGTCGATTGATGTCAAGCAGGGAACGCCGAGCGTACAGGCGCGGCGGCGGATTTTTGCATCGGCAAGCGCGGGGTCTCTGCCGTTTTCGGAGGTGGAAACGATGTAGCTCAGTTTCCTGCCGTCAAGCAGCGCGGCGACATCTTCGCCTGAGCCGCCGGTTTTTTCCACTGTGCGGACATCCAAGCCCTTCGCGGTGAGAAATTCCGCCGTTCCCGGTGTCGCGTACAGCGTAAACCCGCAGCGCGCGAGCTTTTCGGTAACGCGGACAATTTCCGCGTTGTCACTGTCGCGGACGCTTATCAACACGCCACCCTGCTTTTTCATCGAGTAACCCGCCGCGATAAGCCCCTTGTACAGCGCTTCCTGAAGATTTTTGCCGATGCCGAGCACTTCCCCGGTCGATTTCATCTCCGGCCCCAGGTGCGTATCAAGCCCGGCGAGTTTCTGGAACGAAAACACGGGAACTTTCACCGCGAAGTACGGCGGGATTTTCGCAATCCCCGAAGAGTAGCCCAGCGCGAACAGCTTCTGCCCGATACTCACCCTCGTGGCAAGCTCGCACATCGGAACTCCGGTAACTTTGCTGATATACGGAACGGTGCGCGATGCCCGCTGGTTTACCTCGATAACGTAAATCTCGCCGTGGTATAAAATATACTGGATATTCACGATGCCGCGAACATTCAGCGCCATGCAGAGTTTTTCGGTAATCGTAAAAATGCTTTTGGCAAGTTCGTCATCGATGTTCAGCGCCGGATACACGGAAATGCTGTCGCCTGAATGAATTCCGGTACGTTCGATATGCTCCATTATTCCGGGAATCAGCACGTCGGTGCCATCGCAAATCGCGTCAACTTCGATTTCGCGCCCGCTTAAATATTTGTCGATGAGAACCGGGTTTTCCTGCCGCGTCCGCAAAATTACTTCCATATACTCGCGGATGTCGTCATTTGAAAAGGCGATGATCATATTCTGCCCGCCCAGCACATACGACGGCCGCATCAGCACCGGAAAACCGAGCTTTTCGGCGGCGGCGAGCGCCTGCGCCTCGTTCGTTACGCCGAACCCTTCCGGGCGGTTGATGTTCAGTTGCGCCAGCAGCCCGTGAAAGCGCTCCCGATCTTCGCAGAGGTCGATGCTGTCCGCCGGTGTGCCGATGATGTTCACGCCGAGCTCGTGCAGCTTTTTGGTCAGTTTGATTGCCGTGCCGCCGCCGAAGGCAACGATCACGCCCACTGGTTTTTCGATTTTGATGACATTCATCACATCGCCGATGTGCAGCGGCTCGAAGTACAGTCTGTCGGCAGTGTCAAAATCGGTTGACACCGTTTCCGGGTTGTTGTTGATGACGATCACCTCGTAGCCGAGGTTTTTCAACGCCCACACGCAATGCACACAAGCGTAGTCGAACTCGATGCCTTGCCCGATACGAATTGGGCCGCTGCCCAGCACGACAATTCGCGGTTTGGCGCTTTTTTCGATAAACGGCAGCGCCTCGTTTTCCATGCCGTTCTGAATCGAGTAGAAATATGGCGTTTTCGCCTCGAACTCTGCCGCGCAGGTGTCGACCATTTTGTACACAAGCGGTTTGCCGGAATTCGGCGCGGGGTATGCATCCGGCGCGGCGGCAATACGCGCAAGACCGTTCAAAAACCAGCGGTCTATTTTTGTTTTCTGGAAAAGATCGTCGATACTCACGCCGCGTTTAATCGCCTGGTACAGCACAAACAGCCGCTCATCCGTTACAGTATCCAAAAGCCCGCGGATTTCGCTGTCGCTCTTCGCGGCAAGTCGCGGCAGGTCAAGGCTCGCAAGCCCAAGCTCCGCTCCGCGCACCGCCTTGACAATCGCTTCCTCGAAGGTGTCCGCTATCGACATAACTTCGCCCGTCGCCTTCATCTGCGTGCCGAGTTCTTTCTGCGCGTATACGAACTTATCAAACGGCCACTTGGGAAACTTCACCGCAACGTAGTCAAGCGCGGGTTCAAACGCGGCGTACGTGCTTCCGGTAACGGCGTTTTTAATCTCATCGAGCGTGTAGCCGATGGCGATTTTAGTCGCCACCTTTGCAATCGGGTAGCCCGTCGCCTTACTCGCCAACGCCGACGACCGCGACACGCGCGGGTTTACCTCGATAACGGCGTACTCGAAACTGTCGGGGTTCAGCGCCAACTGCACGTTGCAGCCGCCTTCAACACCGAGCGAGCGGATAATGTTCAGCGATGCCGAGCGCAGCATCTGGAACTCTTTGTCCGCAAGCGTAACGCAGGGCGCGATAACAATGCTGTCGCCAGTGTGAATACCCACCGGATCGAAGTTTTCAAGCGATGCGACAATAATCGCGTTGTTGGCACTGTCGCGCATCACCTCAAACTCGATTTCCTTCCATCCGGCGATTGATTTTTCAATCAGCACCTGATTGATGGGCGACAGCGAAATGCCGTTGCCCGCGATTTCCCGCAGCCGCGCCTCGTTGTCCGCGATGCCGCCGCCTGTCCCGCCGAGCGTAAACGCCGGACGCACAACCGCCGGATACCCCGTCAGCTCGCGGGCGATTTTCACCGCCGCCTCAACATCGGTTGCCGTCGCTGAAGGAACAACAGGCTGGCCGATGTTTTGCATCGTTTCCTTAAAGAGCAGCCGATCCTCCGCTTTATCGATGGTTTCAGGCGAAGAACCCAGCAGCCGCACGTTCATCTTGTCGAGAAAACCGTCGTGGGCGATCTTCATACTCAGCGTCAGCCCCGTTTGCCCGACAAGCCCCGACAAAATACCGTCAGGGCGTTCCTTTTCGATAATACGCTTGATGGTTGTCAGCGTCAGCGGCTCGATGTAGATTTTGTCCGCGATGTTTTTGTC
>WQZT01000073.1 GCA_009780595.1 Treponema sp.
ACGAGGTGATGCTTCCCACATGGAAGCCGAACGCGTCTCAGGAGAAGGTCGGCTGGAAGTGGGGGCTTGGAGCGACTATTATGGTAATCAACGGCGGCGCTGAAGGCGGTCTTGCGGAAAACGTCGATTTTCGCGTTGGAACCCGCGTTCGCGCCTACCGCATGTTTGCCGAGAAAATGGGCGCCGACATCACCGGCGAAAAATTGGACACGTTTGGAATGGGTTCGTTGTAAGTAATTTTTCTGGCGGGGTGGAGCTTGCGAATATCGACAGCCTCCGCACCGCTCGCACACTTTCACTTTTTTTCGTATAGTGTCGTATGGACATTCAAAACAAAACCGCCGCCGCGCTCAGCGTTTCAGACGACCTGCTGGGCGATGCGGCGAATGAGCTTTTCGGCGTTTCTTATCTTTTTCCGTACCAGCGTTTAGTGATAGCAAACATCCTTGAAACCGCGCAAGCCGCCGGGATAACAATGCGCCGCCTGTGGGGTGGTGAATCCATCGACGGCAGCGATGGCAGCGAGAGCGGCAACATTCCCGCCGATGACCGGGAAACCTGCGGGCGGCAGATTGTCATACTGCCAACCGGCGCGGGAAAATCGCTGTGCTTTCAGCTTCCGGCGATGCTGATGGACGGCATCACGCTGGTAATCTATCCCCTGCTGGGTTTAATGGCGGATCAGGAGCGCCGCCTTGCCGAGCGAGGCTTTGTTCCCGTTGTCCTGCGCGGCGGGCAGAGCACCGAAGAGCGGGAGGCGGTGTGGGGGAAACTGCGCTCGGGTGAAAGCCGGTTCATCATCGCTAATCCGGAGATTTTACTTACCGAGGCGGTAACGGCGCGGCTGAAAGAGATAAAGCCCGTTCACGTTGTCATTGACGAAGCGCACTGCGTGAGCGAGTGGGGTGAAAGCTTTCGCCCTTCGTACCTTGAAATTGGCAAAATTGTTGAAGCCGCCGCCGCGCCAATCGTAACGGCTTTCACCGCGACCGCCGGAGCCGGAGTTCTCGATAAAATAGAGCGGTACATTTTCGGTGGTGGCGAATCGCGCGATAACATTGGCAGTGAAATCGATGGCGAAGTTTCCGATGTCCGCCGGATTGTGGGAAATCCCGACCGGAAAAATATTTCATACGCCGCGAAGGGCTGCCTCTTGAGAAACCTTGCCGTGCGCGATCTGGTTCTGGAAAACCCGCGCCCGGCGATTGTATTTTGCTCCTCCCGCCCCGGCACGGAAAACCTTGCCCGCTACCTGAGAAACGAGGCGGCGGATATGGGTTTGCCCTGGAGCGGCGAGATACGGTTTTACCACGCCGGGTTAAGCCGCGAGGAGCGCAAGGAAACCGAACGCTGGTTTCTGCACAGCGGTGAAGCTGTGCTGGCGGCGACGTGCGCGTACGGGCTGGGCATCGACAAGCCGGACATCCGAACGGTGATACACCGCGATTGCCCGCCTTCGGTGGAAGCGTACTTGCAGGAATCAGGCCGCGCCGGGCGAGACGGGCAGCCTTCCGCCGCCGTTCTGCTGTGGGGGCCGGATGACGAGCGGGCTTTGTCTCAGGCTCGCGGTGCGGCGGCGCAGCAACGGCTGGCAAAGCTTTTCGAGTACGCCCGCGACTGCGGCCACTGCCGGCGGCTGTCGCTTTTGCGCCTCCTTGACTACGACGGCGAAACGGACATCCCCGCCGAGCGCTGCTGCGATGTGTGCGAGCATCAGTCCCGCGCCGGACTTCGTGCCGAAGTGCTGACCGATCTGCGGGAAGAGGCGAGCCTGCGCGACTTTTTCCGCCGGAACAAACGCCGCTACACAACGGCAGAAGCCGCGCGGGTTTTAGCGGCGGCGAGTAACATCCGCTGGACAGAAGATGACGCGGAACAGGCAATCAACCACCTGCTAAAAACGGGAAGCTTGAAAAAGCTGAAAAACCCGCTCTGGAAAAATAAACTTACACCAGCGTGATATGGTAAAAATAGCTGCCCGAGACGTTCATATAAATCAATCGGTGGCAAGGGCAGCGCCTCGCCAATGTTGGTAAATTATTGATAAAAATAAAAAAGCGATATATGATATTTCTGAGGGGTTCGTTGTGAAATTACTTTTGAAAACTATTCTTTATACTGCTGTCATAATTTCTTGTACAGTAAATACCAAATCTGTACAGGCTGTCGACACAGAGGCTAATAATCCACTGGTACACGATGATTTAAATATAATAATGTATGTAGACACACCGTTAGGATTACGGGTTAGAGATGCGCCGGGTATTAATGGGAGAATATTAGGTGCATTAAAATACCTTGCAGAAGTTAATATTGTAAGGGAAGATACGTATGTTGACAAGATTAATGATATTGTTGGGAGGTGGGTCTATATAAATAGACCTATTGAGGGATGGGTTTTTAATGCGTACCTGGTAAAAACCGACGAAAAATATTTTCGGTGGGAAGTGCATGAAGATGGCGTAATAATTACTGGTTATACTGGTTATGATTCAAATATCTGGATACCTTCGAAAATACAGGGAATGCCAGTTGTTGGGATTGGCGAAGAGGCATTTGCAGGCGGGTCTTATTATCCTTCGAAGAGTGTTTATGGAGGTGAGTATGATGATGATGAGTTTATCCCAGGACGTCAATTGGCTCATGTTTTCATTCCAGATAGCGTTACGTTTATTGGAGATAAAGCATTCGTTCACAACCTATTAACCACGGTAACAATTCCGGATAGCGTCATTTCCATTGGCAAGGACGCTTTTTGGAACAATCGACTAACAAGCGCAACAATTGGCAGTAGTGTTACACATATCGGGGATAGGGCATTTCACAACAATCAACTAACAAGTGTAACCATCCCCAACAGCGTTACTTTTATTGGAGTATCAGCTTTTTCATCTAATCAAATTGCCAGCATCACCATTGGTAGTGGTATTACCACAATCGGTAATTCAGTATTCGCGGACAACAAGCTGACCAGTCTAACTATTCCCGATACCGTTACTTCCATCGGAGAATCGGCATTCAGCAGTAATGAACTTAGTAGCTTAACAATTGCTACAGACCGTACCAACATCGGGAAGAATGCGTTTCGATATAATCCACTTGCCAATCTAACTCTCGGCATGGCTCGCATTCCTAATGAATTTATGGAGCATATTATGGGGCTTCGCATCCACGACGAGCAACATACTCTAACGAATGTAGTGATTTTAGATAGCGTTACTCATATTGGTCGCGGTGCATTCCATGGCACTAGGATAACCAATATAACCATTCCCGCCACTGTTACTTCCATAGAGCGCTGGGCGTTTGCCGGTATCGACAATCTAACTATAGGCATGGTTAATATTCCCGGCAGTTTGGCTGACGATTATAATACATTCAGCGTCCATAGTACATTGACCATTCTGGACAGCGTTACATCTATCGGGGATAGGGCATTTACTGGAAGTCGCTTAACCAGTGTAGTAATTCCAGACAGTGTTACTTCAATTGGGGATGCTGCTTTTGCTTTTAATCGGCTGACCAGTGTAATAATCGGTAACAGTGTTACGCACATCGGGAAGCGAGCATTTATGGATAATCGCCTAACTAAGATAATAATTCCTGATAGCGTTACGCACATTGGAGATGCAGCATTTATGGATAATCTGCTGCCTGGCGTAAAAATTCCCAAGAGCGTAAAACATGTTGGTCGTAGTATATTTTAGGATAATCCAATAAATGGGCGCTGCTAGTCAGAATGGGTTTGACATTTCGCGGTGAAATAACACCCCGCCCTCCATAAAGGGCGGGGCATTAAACATCTGCTTAGCCTAAAAACTGCACGCGCGGGTTGCGCGCGGCTTCTACTTCGTTGGGTCTGCCGATTACGGTGGTTTTTGGGTAATCGTGAGCGGTTTCTGGGTTTGCCATGAGCGTGTCGTACAGCTTGATGAAAATGTCCGCAACATCGTCAAGCGTTTCCTTGCCTTCGGTTTCGGTTGGCTCGACCATGAGCGCTTCCTTCACGATGAGCGGGAAGTACATTGTCGGCGCCATCATTCCGTTGTCCAAAAACGCCTTTGCCATATCCTTCGCCGAAACGCCTTGTTTCGCTTCCTTTTCCATCGTGATGACAAACTCGTGCATGCAAATGCCTTTGTTGATAATCTCAAAACGCTCGCGCAGGCGCTTCATGAGGTAGTTGGCGTTCAGCACCGCGTGGGCGGACATCTCCAAAACCCCGTCAGATCCCAGCGTCATCACGTAGGCAAGCGCGCGGAGAAACACCAGCACGTTTCCGTGAAAGCTGTGGACACTTCGCGGGGCTGCTGTATTTCTCGCGGTGTAGCCACCCGGCGTTTTTTGCACGCACAGCCCCGGCAGGTATTTCGCCAGAAACTGCTTGCAGCCAACCGGGCCGCTGCCGGGACCGCCGCCGCCGTGCGGGGTGGAAAACGTTTTGTGCAGGTTGAGGTGAACGCAGTCAAAGCCCATCTCGCCGGGTTTTGCAATTCCGGCAATCGGGTTGAGGTTCGCGCCATCGTAGTAGCACAGCCCGCCTGCGTCGTGGATGATCCGCGTTACTTCAAGCACATCTGTTTCAAAAATACCCAGCGTGTTCGGGTTGGTGAGCATAATTCCGGCGGTGTCCGGCCCCACAATCTCGCGGAGTTTGGCAACGTCAATGCGGCCGTCGGGATTTGACGGCAGGTTAACAACGTTCCAGCCGCACATTCCGACCGTGGCGGGATTTGTCCCGTGCGCGGAATCCGGTATGATAATATTGTGCCGCGCCGCATCCCCGCGATCCTCGTGGTACTTCTTAATCAGCATCATTCCCAAAAACTCGCCCTGAGCGCCCGCGGCGGGCTGAAAGCTTATCGCGTCCATTCCGGTAATTTCGGTGAAATACCGCTCGGCACGGTACGCCGCTTCGAGCATTCCCTGCGAGTGTTTATCGCCCTGGAGCGGGTGAATGTCGGCAAAGCCCGGCAGCGAGGTAACGGTCTCGTTGATCGCCGGGTTGTACTTCATCGTGCAACTTCCCAGCGGGTAAAAACCGTCGTTCACGCCGAATGTCCGCATTTCAAGCGCGGAGTAATGCCGGGCGACATCGCCTTCGGAAAGTTCAGGCATGTTCAGGGGGATTTTCCGGCTGATGGTTTCCGGCAGCGTTACCGCCGGAACATCGCAGGGTGCCAGGTAATTGGACTTTCGCCCCGGTACAGATTTTTCAAACAAAAGCTTCATTTTACAACCTCCTTGCACAAGGCGGCGAGTTTGTCCATTTCTTCGATGGAGTTCATTTCGGTAGCGCACCACAGTATTCCGCCGTCTGGCAATGGCAAGCCGCCCAAAATGCCGTGCTGTTCAAGATGAGCCATCAACTTTTCAGGCTCAATCGGGCAATCGGTAACAAACTCGTGGAAGAACGGAGCGGCGTGTTTGTGCTGTAAGCCAGCCTTGCAAGTTCGCCCGCGAGGTAGTGTGCCTTCGACATGCTCTGTCGCGCCGCTTCCTGCAAGCCCGACGGCCCCATCGCGGAGACGTAGACCGACGTGGCGAGCGCGCACAGCACTTGGCTCGTACACATATTGCTGCTGGCGGTTTCGCGGCGGATGTGCTGTTCCCGCGCTTGCAGGGTCAGGACAAACGCCCGCCGCCCCTGCGAGTCGGTAGTTTCGCCGACAATGCGGCCAGGGATTTTCCGTAGGAATTCTTTTGTCGCCGCCATAAAGCCGACGTACGGTCCGCCAAACGACAGCGGGATTCCCAGCGGCTGACCTTCGCCAACGGCAATGTCCGCGCCGCATTCGGCGGGAGTCTGCACAATCGCCATCGCCATCGGGTTCACGCTCATTATCACCTTCACGCCTTTTTCGTGCGCGAGCTTGACAATGCCGGAAGCGTCTTCGATAAGCCCGTAATAGTTTGGCTGCTGTATCATCACCGAAGCCACATCGTCTGTGAGCATGGTTGCAAGGCTGCTCATATCGGTCAGCCCGTTTGCGGCGGGTACAATGTCAACGGTGTTGTTCGATGCCCACGAGTACGTTTTCACCACCTCGGTTATCGAGGGGTTTACCGCCGCCGAAACAAGCGTGCGCTTGCGTTTGCGGTCGCGGCACATCGCGGCAGCCTCACCTGCGGCAGACGCGCCATCATACGCGGAGGCGTTGGTTACCTCAAATCCGGTAAGCCTGCACACTATCGTTTGAAACTCGAACAGCCCCTGCAAAACGCCCTGCGAAACTTCCGGCTGGTACGGCGTGTACGCAGTTTTGAAACGCTTCTTGCTTACCGTCTCGCCGACAATCGACGGGATAAAATGCCGGTACGCGCCCGCGCCCCGAAACACCGAACTAAACACGGTGTTCTTTCCGGCAAGTCGGGTGAAATTCCGCAGCACTTCAAGTTCGGATTGCCCTTTGGGAATATCGAGCTGCTGCGCGCGGAGTTTTTGGGGAATATCGCGGTACAGATCGGCAGGAGACCCCAGCCCCAGGAAATCAAGCATTTCCTTTTCCTGGTTTTTTGTGTTGGGCAAATACGCCATATCAGCCTCCTTTTTGTTCTTCCTCACAGACCTTTTGATACGCCGCGGCATCCATCAGATCATCCTGTGCCGTAATATTTTCAACTTCGATAAACCATGCACCATACGGAGCCTGGTTGATACTCGCCGGATTATCCAGCAGATCGTTATTCACCGCTTTGACAACGCCCGTTACCGGAGACAAGACATCGGAAACCGCCTTGACGCTTTCAACGTCGCCAAGCGGCTGCCCTGCGGTAACCTCGTCCCCCGGCTGGGGAAGGTTCACGAACACGAGATCGCCGAGCTGGTGCTGGGCATAATCCGTTATGCCAACCAAACCCGATGCCGCGCCAGTTGACTTAAACCACTCGTGATCTTTACTGTACTTCAACTCTTGTGGAAAATTCATATTCTCTCCTTAAACGTGCTACATTCAAATTCAAACAACTATGTTCTATAGAAAGGCATAGCAACGACTTCTACGTCGATCATTCTGCCCCTCGTTTCAACCGAAAGTTTTTCGCCGATGCGCGAATACTTCTTCTCGACGAGCGCCATCGCGTATGGCGCGTTCATAAACGGCAGGTGCGTTCCCGACGTTGTGCTACCGACTTTCGCGCCGCCCGGCTCGCTGCCTGAAAACACATCGCTGTGCTCGCGAACGATGCCGCGCCCGGTAACTTTCAGCCCCACCCGCGTGATTGCAGGCTCGCCTTGTGCCGCCAGCGCCGCCTTGCCGCAAAAATCCGCCTTGTCCATTTTGACGGCGAAGTCCAGCCCGGTTTCCAGTGGGCTGATCTCGTCGTTCATTTCGTGGCCGTACAGCGGCATACAGGCTTCAAGCCGTAGCGTGTCCCGCGCCCCAAGCCCGCAGGGAACAAGCCCGAACGCCGCCCCCGCCGCAAGCACCTTATCCCACAAAGCGGCAGTATCCTCAGCCTTGCAGTAAAGCTCGTAGCCGAACGAGCCGGTGTAGCCCGTGCGCGATACAATGCAGGTGAACCCCGCAACATTCGCCTTTTCGACAAAGGTGTAATATTTCTGCGGAATATCTTTCTCCGCCGCGAGCTTTGCGATGATGTTTGCTGACTCAGGACCTTGCAGCGCAATTTGCCCGAAGCTGTCGGAAAGGTCGCGCATTACGGTGTTGCCTTGCAGGTTTGCCTTTATCCAGCCCGCGTCTTTTTCGCGGTTGGCGGCGTTCACCACCAAG
>WQZT01000074.1 GCA_009780595.1 Treponema sp.
AGCTTGAAGGGTTCCAGATTTTTGACACGATGATCGACGACATCCGCCAACTGATAGCGTCCCGCCTTCACCTGGTGCGTATTCAGACCGGGGAGGATCGCGAGGCTCGTTACACCGCGCAAGCTGCGTCAACCCACAACGCCACGCACAACAGTATGGGGGCTTTCAGCGCATCAGGGGTTAGCGCGCCCGGCGGAAGTTCCGCGCCCCGCCCCGCTGCGCGCGCTCAGGGCAGTTCGGTAACGGTGGTTCGCAGCCAGCCTAAAGTTGGCCGCAACGATCCCTGCCCCTGCGGTTCGGGGAAGAAGTACAAGGTCTGCCACGGGCGAACGTAAGACTGCGCGGCGGCATTGCATTCGCAGCGGGTTGTTGATTGACCTGTGTATTGTACTATTGTAGAATATTAGTATGAAAAAGTCAGGTATTTTTGCTTTTCGTGTGCTGTTGACGATAGTGCTGATACTTCTGCCGTTGCTGGCGGTCTTTGGGCAAAGCGGGCGGGCGGAAGTTTTTCCCCGCATCGAGCCTGATCCGCTGGCGCTGGAGTTCTTCCGGCGCGGCGCAGGCGCTGGCGGCTTCTCGTGGGCTGATTTGGCGGAGGCAAGCATTTGGGCATCTGGCGGCGATAGCGCGGCTCTCCAACGCATTCACTCACTTGCCGCTTCGATTCCCGCATCGCCGGATTTTCCCGCCACTGAGCGGGAACGCGCGGAGTTCGTTCTCACGTACCTTCACAAGAACGTGTTGAAGGCGTACTCGTTACAGCAGACGCGGGTGGACACCGTTTTTTCCAACGGCAGGTTTAACTGCGTTTCATCCGCCGTGCTGTACATGGTGCTTGCAAAATCCGTTGGCTTGAATGTCTCCGGCGTGATGACCAAAGATCACGCGTTCGCAACGGTGCATATAGGCGGCGAAAATATTGACGTTGAAACCACCAACGGCCGCGGCTTTGACCCTGGCAATCGCAAAGAGTTTCACGATGATTTCGGCAGCGTTACCGGTTTTGCCTATGTTCCAGCGCAGAATTACCGCGACCGCCAAACAATCACGCCCATCGAACTTGTGTCTCTGATTATGTCGAACAGGATTTCGATGGCGGAAACCAGCCGCCGTTTTGCCGAAGCCGTTCCGCTGGCGGTTGACCGCGCGGCGTTGCTTGCGGGCATTGGCGGCAGTTCGCCAGTGCAGAGCGCGCCTTCGGTAACGCCTTTTTTTGAGGATCCCGCAAGCGATTTGATGAACCGCCTGTTCAACTACGGTGCGTTTTTGCTCAACTCAGGCCGCGAGGAGGAAACCCTCCGCTGGGCTGCCCTTGCCTCATCCGTTCATCCCGAACACGAGCGCTGGCAGGAGTTTTTTATGGCGGCGATCAACAACCGCTTGCAGCGATTTATACGCGCGAATCAGATCGCGCAGGCACGGGATTTTCTTGAAAGGTACCGGGCTGATTTAACGCCTGCAAATTACGCCCAGCTTGATGCGGTGCTTTTTGACACGGAACTGCTCAGCCGCGCCAATGCAATCCGCAGTGTTGAAGATGGCGACAGCCTTGCGGCGGATGTTGCTCAGGCGCGGGATAGCGGGAGAATTGACGCGCGGCGCGCGAGCGAAATTTTGACGTTCGCCGTTCAGAAAACCGCCGCTGTCCTGAGCGCCCCGCCCGGCAGGAATTGGCTTGCGGCAATCGCCTACCTCGAAGCCGCCACTGCGCGTTTCGGCGCAAACCGCGAGTGGGAGCAGTCACTGCAAACCTTCCGCAACAATCGCGCGGCTGACTTTCACAACCGGTTTGCCACCGCGTGGAACCGCCGCAACTTTGACGAAGCCCGCCTCATCCTCGACGAAGGGCTTGCCGAGTTCCCGAACAACCGCCAGCTGCTGTCCAACCGCGAAACTGTCAACCGCCAGGCACATCAGGACTGAACCACAGTTTAGTCCTGATGTGCTGTAAAGTTTTGTCTTTGCCAAAACTTCACGCCGGAGGGCGTACAACAAGAGCCTGTTCTTGAAAAACGGTGAATATTTCGCGCCACCATCACCCTCTTGCAAAACATTTGCAAAATGTGTAAAACTACGCAAACGGAAAGCAAATTACAGGAGGAAGTATGAGAGCAAGGAAGGCTGGCAAGTTAATACTTGCGCTGGGAATTCTCATGGCGGCGCTGGTTGCCGGATGCGCCGCGACGGGAAAAAACAGCGAAGGCGTGCTGTATGTCAACGCCACTATTTATACGGTTGATAATGCATTTTCAACCGCGACGGTTCTTGCGGTTAAAGGCGACCGCATTGCCTACGTCGGTTCCGACAGGGCGGCTGCCGAAGCCGCATTGCGATCCGGCTTTCGGGTTGTGGACTTGGAAGGAAAAACAGTTATTCCCGGCATTATCGACGCTCACATTCATTTTCAGTACATCGGGCAGAATATGGCGCGCGTTGACGCTTTCTGGCAACCCAAGGAAGTTATTGTCGACAGGGTGCGGGAAGCCGTCGCTCTTGCCGCTCCGGGCGAGTGGATTTTGGGCTGGGGATGGAATCACGAAATATGGCCGGGCCGCCAATTCCCCACGCGGGAAGATTTGGATGCAGTTTCGCCGAACAACCCCGTTGCGCTGACTCGCACGGACGGGCACTCGTTGTGGGTGAACTCCGCCGCCATTGAAGCGGCGGGCATTACCTCCGCAACGCCCGACCCGGAAGGCGGCGAGATTCTGAAAAACCCGCGCGGCGAGCCCTCCGGGATGTTGATGGGGCTAGCGCAAGGGCTGGTAAACAGCGTTGTGCCCATCGCAAGCGATTCGCAAAAGCGCCACTACTACCAATTGGCGCAGGATCACATTCTGTCCTACGGTATGACGAGCTTTTGGGACGCGGGCGTGTCGTTTGATGACGCGCTGCTCCTGAGAACGATGTACCAGGCGGGGAACCTGAAAGTGCGGGCGAACGTCGCGCTGCACAACGGAACCGCCGAATCCGACGCGCAGTACATCAATGCGGGCTACAAGGCCGAGCGGGGAATGTACGGCAACAGGCTCAGCATCGCGTCTGTCAAGGCGCAGATTGACGGCTCGCTCGGTTCGCGCACCGCCTTTTTGTTTGAGGAATACGAAGATCGCCCCGGACATTTTGGCAACCCCCGATACACCGAGGACGAGCTTTACTCGGTTATCAGCCGCGCCCACGCCAACGGGTTTCAGCCGGGCATTCACGCGATTGGAGACGGCGGCGTCAACAGAACGCTCAATGTGTACGAGCGCGTTTTGAACGAGCAGCCGAAGGACGATCACCGCTTCAGAATTGAGCACTACCAAATTGTTCTGCCGGAGGATATTCCCAGAACAGTTGCGATGGGCGTTATCCCGTCGATGCAGCCGGTTCACGCCACCTCCGATATGAATATGGCGGAGGATCGAGTTGGGCCGGTGCGTATTCTTTCATCGTATGCCTGGTGCGAGGTTCTGGAAAAAGGCGGCATTATCGCCGGAGGCTCCGACGCTCCGGTTGAACTTCTCAACCCGTACCACGGGCTTTTTGCGGCGATAACCAGAATGGACAAGTTCGGCGCTCCCGAAGGCGGCTGGTATCCCCAGCACCTGATGAGCCGCGAGGACGCGCTGCGCGGCTTCACGATTTGGGCGGCTCACGCTCAGTTTGACGAAAAGCTCATCGGTTCGCTCGAGGCGGGCAAGCTGGCTGACTTCGTCGTGCTTGACCGCGACATAATGACGGTAAGCCCGGCAAGCCTGCGCGAGACGCAGGCGCTGCTCACCGTTCTCGGCGGCGAGGTGGTTTACGAACGAGAAATCGAAAGCCCGACGCTTACGGTTTTTGGCGAAACGGTTGACGGCATTGTCGTTACGAACGGGATTATGTACGCCAGCGCTGCGGCTTTCGCGGCGGAGCTGAACAAGGCGACGGTAACAACGGCGGCGAATGGTTCAAGCGCGCGGATCATTCGCGAGGGCGTTGACGCGACCTTCACCGTCGGCAGCGACACCGCGCGGGTAAACAACGCCAACGTTCCATTGCAGGCAGCGGTTGCGCCCGGCGTGCTCGTCAGCGTTGATGATCTTGCAAAAATCTTCGGCTTGAACGCCAGCTACCACCCGCACAGCCTGACAACCAACGTTACGTTCTAAGTTGGACTTGTTTGGCGCTGTGGTTAGTTGCCAAACAACCTTATATTTTCGCGCTGCCGGATATGTTTCCGTTTTCCGGCAGCCGTTTTTTTATACTCCCTAAATTGTAATTTTCCACTCCTTACCCCCGCATTCGCTTGACTTTAACACACGCATACGATACGCTTTCTTTGAAAACGGTACATTTTCGTAAGGAAGAAAGGAACGGGTAGCATGAAGTTAAGCGGAGCGGAAATACTTATCGAAGAACTGGTCGCTCAGGGCGTGGATACGGTGTTCGGGTATCCCGGCGGCTTTGTTATAAACATCTACGATGCGCTGTATAAAAACTCGCACCGGATCAACCACATACTCACAGCCCACGAACAGGGCGCGGCGCACGCCGCCGATGGGTACGCACGCGCTTCGGGGCGTACGGGCGTGGTCATTGCTACCAGCGGCCCCGGAGCGACAAACCTTGTTACGGGCATCGCAGCCGCGTACCTTGATTCCGTGCCCGTGGTTTTTATCACCGGAAACGTTCCCCTGCACATGATGGGCAAAGACTCGTTTCAGGAAATTGACATCGCCAGCGTTACCCAGCCGCTCATCAAACACAACTATATTGTCAAAGATATAAAAGACCTTCAATATACGTTGCGCGAAGCTTTCCTAATTGCCGCATCGGGCAGGAAGGGACCGGTGCTTGTCGATATTCTCAAAAACGTTCAAATTGATTCGCTTGAGTACGACAAGGATTTGCGCGTGGCAATTCCCGGCGCGTTGAAGAAAACCAAAAACATCGACGGGCTTGATGCGGCGATTGCCGCCATCGCGAAAAGCGAGCGCCCGTTTATCTATTCAGGCGGCGGCGTGAACGCATCCGGATGCGGGGCGCAGGTTGTGGAACTTTCCCGCAAACTTTCCGCGCCGGTCGCAGTGAGCCTTATGGGAATTGGCACGATACCGGACAGCTATGATCTTAACCTCGGTCTGTGCGGAATGCACGGCAGGTACGCATCGATTGTGGCGCAGTCGGAGGCAGACCTTATCATCGCGCTCGGCGTGAGGTTTTCCGACCGCGCCACCGGCAACACAAAGGAATACGCGAAAAACTGTACCATTATTCACGTCGATATAGACGCGGCGGAAATCGGGAAAAACGTGCGGGCGGATATTGGCTTGTGCGGCGACCTGAAGGAAATACTTCCGCTGCTGCTGGAAAAAACCGCCGCAAAACACAGCGGCGCGTGGCAGGAAAAATTGCAGGGGCTGAAAAGCGGCGACAAAACGCCGGTGGAAAATTTCTCGCCGCAAGCTATCATCAAATGCGTGAGCTCGCACTTTGATAACGATACCGTTGTTGCCACCGATGTCGGTCAGCACCAAATGTGGACAGCGCAACACTACCGCTTTGAAAAGCCGCGCAGGTTTCTCACCTCAGGCGGGCTTGGGGCGATGGGCTTCGGGCTGGGCGCGGCGATTGGGGCGTGCATGGTGCAGGGGCGAAAGAAAACTGTCCTCATTACCGGCGAGGGAAGTTTCGGGATGAACCTCAACGAACTTGCAACAGCGGTTACACATAAACTGCCGATTGTCATCGTGATTCTCAATAACCGCACGTTGGGAATGGTGCGGCAGTGGCAAACACTGTTTCTGGATAAACACTATTCGCAAACCACGCTCGAGCGCGAAACTGATTTTCCGGCGCTGGCAAGAGCGTTCGGGGGGCGCGGGTTTTCGGCGGCGAACATTGACGAACTCAATGCCGCCCTGAATAATCTGTCCGATGATACGCCGACGCTCATTGACTGCGCGATCGGCATTGACGAAATGGTGTTCCCGATGATCCCCGCAGGCACTTCATTCGATAATATTATCCTCAAACATGGTGAAAGGTAGGTTGCAATGAGCGAAAAATTCACGGTGGGCATAATTGTCTCAAACCATTTCGGCGTACTCAGCCGCGTTTCGGGACTGTACGCCAAGCGGGGCTACAACATCGACAGCCTTGCTGTTGGCGAAACGGAAAACCCGAAATTCTCGCGGATGACAATCGTAACAACAGGTGATGAGTATATGAAGAACCAGGTGATGCGGCAACTTGAAAAACTGCACGATGTTAAAATGGTTGTCCTTCTTGAAAAAGACAGCGCTGTTTTCAACGAGCATATTCTCATCAAGCTAAAAGTGAACGGAGCGGGCAAAGCTCAAGTTAGCGAGATGATAAACGACTACGGCGGCAAAGTGATGGATTTTTCCGATGACTTTATCACCGCCGAGCTGACTGGAAGCTCGCAAAAAATAGATGGCCTTATTGACAAGGCAAAGAATATTGGTATACTCGAAGTGTGTCGATCAGGCCCCATTTCTGTGGCGCACGGCATGGAAAACGTTTTAAATGTAACCGAGCTCGAATGAGCGGTTGCTACGAGGAGGAAAACTATGGCAAAAATTTACTATGAGAAAGACTGCAATCTCGCTCTTATCAAAAGTAAAAAGGTCGCAATCATTGGCTACGGCAGCCAGGGGCACGCGCAGGCGCAAAACCTGCGGGATAACGGGGTTCCTGTTATTATCGGGCTGTACGATGGTTCAAAGAGCGCGGAAGTAGCAAAAAAAGACGGCTTTCAGGTGATGAACTCAGGCGATGCCGCGCAAGCCGCTGACATCATTATGATGTTGGTTAATGACGAGAAGCAAGCTGATCTGTACAAGGCGCATATCGCCCAGCACTTGAAAAAGGGAAAGACGCTGAGCTTTTCGCACGGGTTTAATATTCATTACAACCAAATTGTTCCTCCTGCTGATGTTAACGTTATAATGATTGCGCCGAAAGGTCCCGGCCACACGGTCAGAAGCCAGTTCACCGAAGGGCGCGGCGTGCCCTGCCTTGTCGCCATTCACAACGATGCGAGCGGAGACGCGAAGGACATCGCGCTTGCCTACGCCGCGGGTATTGGCGGAGCGCGGGCGGGTGTTTTGGAGACGACCTTTAAAGAAGAAACCGAGACAGACCTGTTCGGAGAGCAGACGGTGCTGTGCGGCGGCGTAACGGCGCTGATGAAAGCCGGGTTTGAGACGCTCGTCGAAGCGGGCTACCAGCCGGAGAGCGCGTACTTCGAGTGCGTTCACGAGATGAAGCTCATCATCGACCTCGTAGTAAAGAGCGGGCTGTCGTTTATGCGTCACTCAATCAGCGATACTGCTGAATACGGCGATTACTCGGTTGGCTCGCGCATCGTTACCGAGGAAACTAAAAAAGAAATGCGGAAAGTGCTGACAGAGATTCAGAACGGCGAGTTTGCCAAAGACTGGATACTGGAAAACAAGGCGGGCAGACCGTCGTTCCTTGCCAAGCGGCGCATCGAAAGTGAACATCTTGTTGAAAAGGTAGGAGCGGAACTTCGCGCCAAGATGAGCTGGCAAAAATAAGGAAAACATATTGAGAAGTGACGTAATAAAAACCGGGGCGGAAAAAGCGCCCCACCGTTCACTCTTAAAAGCTATGGGCTATACCGACAGGCAGATTGCAAAACCTATCATCGGTATAGTCAATGCTTTTAACGAGATTGTTCCCGG
>WQZT01000075.1 GCA_009780595.1 Treponema sp.
CTTGAAAGGCAAGAGAGTTTCTTTTGTGAGAAAGAAAATTAAAAAGGGAGTAATTGGGATTTGAAGGGTTTTTGCGGCTGATTTGAGGCGAGACATCGTAGCCTCAAATTAGTAAACCGGCACGATGTCGGTTTAGCAAAAACCCCGGCCTGTAGGAGCGAGGCAGGATGCCGAGCGCCGGAAGGCAAATCCCTCTCTCTCCGTAGTTAGTTTTGTAAGGAACACGGCAGGATGTCGAGTGACGAAAGGTAAATCCCTCTTTCTCTGTAATTTTTCTTGATAAGGAACATACTATGAGCATTTTCGAAGCCCTGATGCTAGGCGTTGTGCAGGGTATCACGGAGTTTCTGCCCGTGAGCAGTTCGGGGCATTTGGTTCTTTTGCAAAGGATTTTCGGTATTACTGAGCCAGCGATGGCTTTCAATATTGCGGTTCACGTGGGAACGCTGGCGGCGGTGCTGGTTGTTTTGTGGCAGGATATTTGGGGCTTGCTGAAGCGCATTGTCCAGCCACTGACCCTTTTTGCCATCATTGGCACACTTCCGGCGGTGGTTATTGCCCTGCTTTTCAAAGACCACATAGAAAAAGCATTTGGCGGCAGCGAGACCTTGGGCTTTGCCTTTCTCGTAACCTCCGTACTGTTGATTGCATCCGACAAACTGTATCGCGGCGGGAAAAAGCTGAATACCCCCGCCGTGCCCCGCCCGCAGAGCGCAATGACCTGGAAAGACGCCTTGTTTATCGGTATTTTGCAAGCCGTGGCAATTATCCCCGGCGTTTCCCGCTCAGGCGCGACCATTTCCGCTGCTTTGTCCCGCAGGTTAGACCGGGACTTTGCGGCGCGGTTTTCCTTTCTGCTTTCCATCCCCGCAATCCTCGGCGGCTTGGTTTTGTACCTGAAAGATTTTATAAAAGCCGCTGGCGCGCCCGCCGGAGAAGGAGCAATCTCCCTTCTGCCAATCCTTGTTGGTTGTATCAGCGCTGGCATTGTCGGGTTTTTCTCCATCCGCTTCACCATCAAAATAGTGCGGGAACGCTCGTTAACGGGCTTTGCAGTGTACACGGCAATCGTGGGAGTTCTGGTAATTATCGATCAATTCGGAACTAATTTTATTTTTTGAGAACATCCAACATTCAGTTGTCTTTTTGAGTTTTCGCTCTGCTGAGATCTACCATCACAATTAATTAGTCAAAACAAAAGCCCGAAGCGTGTTGCCTCGGGCTTTGTTTACGTACGTACTACAAATTCGCGTTCAGCGTTAGAAAGGCCGTTCCGCAAGATACTTGAGTTCTTTCCACTTGCGATCAGCGTTCTCTTTAGCTACTCCCAGCAGCATATCCGCCCGCTCCTTATCCATCGCTTTCAGACCGTTGAACCGATTTTCCTTGTACATAAAATCTTCGATGCTCATTGTCGGATCTTTGGAGTCAAGCTGGAGGGGGTTTTTGCCCTGCGCTTTCAAGCGCGGATCGTAACGGTACAGCGGCCACAAACCGCAGTTTACAATCGCCTTGCCCTGTTCAAGCCCCTTGCTCATATCGATACCGTGGGCGATACAGTGCGAATAGGCGATGATCAGCGATGGGCCGTCGTAGGATTCCGCTTCGCGGAAGGCTTTGATCGCTTGCGGCATATTTGCACCCAGCGAAACCCGTGCCACGTACACATGCCCGTAGCTCATTGCAATCGCACCGAGGTCTTTCTTTGTGCCGCCCCTGCCGCTGTAGGCAAACTTCGCAATCGCACCCACCGGGGTGGATTTTGACATTTGCCCGCCGGTGTTGGAATACACTTCCGTGTCCATGCACAGCAGGTTCACGTTCTTGGTGGATGAGATGACGTGATCTAAGCCGCCGAAGCCGATGTCGTACGCCCAGCCGTCCCCGCCAAAGCCCCACACCGACCGTTTGATAAAATGGTCAGCAAGTGAAAGCAGCATTTTTGCCGTCGGCTTTGAGTCGTTTTTAAGGGCGGCTTTCAGCTCGTCAACGCTGGCGCGCATTGCATCGATTGCCGCATCGTTTTCCTGCTTGTTGGCGAGGATTTTGTCGAGGATTGCAACGGCAATGCCTTCGCCTTTCGCCTTCTGCGCCATTTCGATGGCATGCTCCGCGAGCTTATCGCAGGTGAGCCGGAAGCCCAGCACAAATTCCGCGTTGTCCTCGAACAAGCTGTTTGACCACGCCGGACCGCGCCCTTCAGCGTTTTTGCTGTACGGTGTTGTCGGCAGGTTTCCGCCGTAAATCGATGAACAGCCCGTCGCGTTCCCGACAATCGCCCGGTCGCCGAAAAGCTGCGACACCATCTTGACGTATGGCGTTTCACCGCAACCGGCGCACGCGCCTGAGAACTCAAACAGCGGCCGCTTGTAACCCAGCGATTTGGCGTTGTTCAACTCGCCCGGCATTGGGGTTTCCGGCAAATCCAGGAAATAATCCCAAACATTCTTCTGTGTCGCGTGATACTCGGCATCATTGGAGTACGGCACATACGTCAAAGCGTGCGGGCGATCAGCGTCTTTGCACTTCGGGCACGCCGTAATACAAAGCCCGCATTCGTAACAGTCCTCGCAGGAAACAACCAGCGTCATCTTTTTTGTCCCGCCTTCGGTTTTTGGCTTCGGCATAATATCCGTTGTCAAAAAGCCCTTCGGTGCTTTGGCAACTTGGTCATCTTCAAGCGTTTTCATTCGGATACAGGCATGCGGGCAGACAACCGTGCAAATACCGCACTGGATACATTCGGCGGGATTCCACGCCGGCACGCGCTCGGCAACAGACCGCTTTTCGAACTGACTGGTTGCCGTGGGGAAGGTCCCGTCTACCGGGATTTTGCTGACTGGCAGCGTCTCCCCGAACTGGAACGCAACCGCACCGAGCGTTTCCTTGATCCAACCGTCTTTTGCCCCGGCAAACGGCGTTTTCATCGTAAGCTTGCTGTCGGCAGTGGAAGGATATTTGACTTCCTGTACCGCGCCAAGAGCGGCATCAACCGTGGCGAAGTTTTTCTTGACAATTTCGGCGCCCTTTTTACCGTAGGAACTTTCAATGTGCTCCTTCATCAGGGTAACAGCTTCGGACTCAGCCAGAATGCCGGAAATCTTGAAGTACGCCGCCTGCATCACGGTGTTGATGCGGTTGCCCATTCCCGTTTTTCCGGCAATTTCCTGCGCGTTGATAACGTAAAACTTCAGTTTCTTCTTTATAATCTTTTGCTGCACTTCAAGCGGCAGCTCCTTCCAAACATCAACACCGTACGGACTATTCAAAAGGAACGTTCCGCCGTCTTTGAGCTGGGGAAGCATATCGTACATTTCCACGTAGGAAAACTTGTGGCAGGCAAGGAAGTCTGCGGAGTTGATCAGGTAGGGGCGGCGAATCTTGCTCTTACCGAAACGCAGGTGCGAAACGGTAAAACCACCCGATTTTTTCGAGTCGTACGAAAAATACGCCTGTACGTTGAGTTCCGGCTTTGCCTCGCTGATGATCTTGATGGAGTTTTTGTTCGCGCCGACTGTGCCGTCTGAACCCAGACCGTAAAAGAGCGCTTCATACATCCCACCGTCCGGGATAAAGAATTCCGGGTTGTAATCAAGGCTCTTGCCAAGCACGTCGTCTTTAATACCGACAATAAAACCGGCGATTTTCTTACTGGAAAGATTTTCGTACACCGCCTGAACCATTGCCGGGGTGAATTCTTTCGAACCCAGACCGTAGCGTCCGCCCAACACGAGCGGGTTCGCCTTGAACTCGCCTGAATACTGCATTTCGGCAATGGCAGTGCGGACATCCTGGTACAGCGGCTCGCCGTTTGCACCGGGGTCTTTCGTGCGGTCAAGCACGGCAATCGCCTTGACTGTCGCCGGCAGCGCCTTGATAAACGCCTTCGCGTCAAATGGGCGGAACAGGCGCACTTTGATAGCGCCGACTTTTTCGCCTTTAGCAGTCAAATAGTCGACAGTCTCTTCAACCGTGTCCGCACCTGAACCGATGATAATAATCACCTTTTCCGCATCCGGCGCGCCGTAATAATCAAACAGGTGGTACGCGCGGCCTGTCAGCGCGGCGTATTTATCCATTTCCTTCTGCACAATCGCAGCGCAGGCTTCGTAATATTTATTGACACCTTCGCGCCCCTGGAAATACGTATCGGGGTTCTGAGACGAACCGCGAATTGTCGGGTTTTCAGGTGTAAGACCGCGTTGGCGGTGCTGGGCAACAAGATCGTCATCTATCATTTTACGCATTAAATCGTAAGACGTTTCTTCAATTTTTTGAATTTCGTGGCTGGTGCGGAATCCATCGAAAAAGTGGAGGAAGGGAACACGGGAACGCAACGTACTCGCGTGGGCGATGAGCGCCATATCCATTACTTCCTGCACGTTGTTGGATGCCAACATTGCCCAGCCAGTTTGACGGCACGCCATCACATCCTGGTGATCGCCGAATATACAAAGGCTTGACGTTGCCAACGCCCGCGCTGCAATGTGAAACACAGTAGACGTCAGCTCACCCGCGATTTTGTACATACTGGGAATCATCAGCAGCAACCCCTGAGACGCGGTAAACGTGGTGGACATTGCACCAGTGGTAAGCGCTCCGTGTACTGCTGCCGCCGCGCCCGCTTCGGACTGCAATTCGACAACTTCGGGGACTGTTCCCCAGATATTTTTCCTGCCTTGAGCAGAAAACTCGTCTGAAAGCTCACCCATTCCGCTGGAAGGGGTGATCGGATAGATGGCAATTACTTCGCTGAGAGCGTGTGCAACCCATGTTGCAGCGGTATTGCCTTCAATCGTTACATAGTTCTTCTCTGACATGATATCCTCTTATGTCGTGGATTTTACTTAATTCTAACACGATCATAGTAAACGCACAAGTGGGAATATACTCGATTTGATACGAATTTTTAGTTATTTTTCTGTAGGGTTGTATTTTGGCACCTTGGCAGTTGCATATCGAAGCGGCGCGTGCTACACTTTGATGGTATTTTTACTTTTTTACTTTAGGGGGTATTATGAAAAGGCTTGAAAATAAGGTTGCCATTATTACAGGGGCAACGAGCGGTATAGGAAAGGCGATGGCGGTGCTTTTTGCTGCCGAGGGCGCGAAGGTGGTTTTTGCCGGACGCCGTGTGGAACAAGGAAAAGCGGTCGAGAAGGAGATTCAGAGCGCGGGAAACACTGCCTTTTTTTGCCAGGCTGATGTCGGCAAGAAGGCTGATTTGCAGGCGCTCGTTGATTTTACGATTGGAAAGTTTGGGCGCATCGACGTTTTGTGCAACAACGCGGGCATTCTTTTTACAGCAGAGTTCACTGAAATGGACTTGGAGAAGGATTTCGACAGGACAATGGATATAAACGTAAAAAGTTATATCAGTTTAATGCAGCTTGTTATTCCGCACATGAAGAAAACAGGCGGCGGCTCGATTGTCAACACCGCGTCTATCGGCGCGGTTCAGGCGCTGCCGATGAATGTGTCGTATTCGGTCTCGAAAGCGGCGGTGAAGCATTTGACGGAGTCAACGGCAGTGCGTTATGCGCGCGACAAGATTCGTGTCAACGCGATTTGCCCTGGGCTAACCTATTCCGAGATGGTCGAAAAAGGGAACGCATTTGACCAGCACATGATGCCGCTGATCCCGCTGGGGCGCGGCGCTGAAGCCGTCGAAATCGCTCAAGGCGCGTTGTTCCTTGCAAGTGATGATTCGTCGTACTGTGTCGGCGTATCGCTGATAATGGACGGCGGGCTTATTCTGGAGTAATCCGCGCTGCTCTTGGCGGATAGCCGCCAAGAGCAGGTTTAAACCCTACAGACCTAATTCTTCCCCGATCAAAATCACCTTAATGCGGCCGTTGGGCTTGCAAAGCCTCGTTTGAACAATATACGAGCAGATGGAGTCAGGCGACTTGCAGTCTCCGCACGCGCCTGTTTCGTTGCAGGGCGTTTTGTACGCCGGAAAACGCTGCGTATTTGCGGGTGCGGCAACACTTCTGGTGCGGGAGTAGGCATCCTCCAGCGTTTTTACTACCTTGTTCATCCCGACAACGACAATTACCTGCTTGGGGCCGAACGCCATTGCCGCCACGCGGTTGCCAATACCATCGCCGTTTACCAGTTGCCCGTCTTCGGTAACAGCATTCGTGCTGGTGAGGTACGTGTCGCACAGCAGCCCTTGCCGGCTTATTTCCAGCCGCTCTTCCGGCGTTGCGGCTTTGTCACGGTCGATAACTTTGTAGCCCTTCTCTGTCGCCAACTTCGTCAGCTCCAGCCCTCTTGTCGTAAGCGAGCCGCCCCACGAAACGACATCCGTTGCGGGAATGAGCGAAAACACCTGTTCAACCGCCTCCGCCGCAGTCGAGAAATACCACGCCCCGAAATGGCGGCTTTGCAGCGCCCTCACCACCCGCGGACCCAACTTGTCATACCGTACTTTCATCGGACTTTCCATTGTAGTCTCCTTATTCCTGAGTTGATTAATTTCTAAATTGTTCTATATAATAGTTGTACTCCAGCAAAGGATTGTTGTAAAGTAACGTATGAACCAGTACCTTATCGAAGGCGGATTTCCCATCAGCGGAACAATACGGGCAAGCGGTAATAAAAACGCCGCCCTCCCCTGTATTGCCGCCGCCCTTTTAACTGACGAACCCGTGATACTCAAAAACATCCCCGACATTGAAGATGTTCAGGTGATGTTCGCCGTTTACCGCGCATTGGGGGGCGACGTGTCCGCTGTGTCGCCGAATGCGTGGCGGCTTTGCATGGGGAACATTACTACTTCGGAAATTGCCCCGGAGCTTGCACGAAAAATCCGGGCGTCCATCCTTTTTGCGGGGCCGCTTCTGGCGAGAACTGGTCGCGTCGTGCTGCCCCCGCCCGGCGGCGATGTCATCGGCCGCCGCCGCCTCGACACACACTTCCTCGTTCTCACCGAGTTGGGCGCGCAGGTGCGGATTGCCGGAGTCTCGCAGCCAACGGCGGACAAGTGCGCGAACATGGGTGTGCCGGATGCGTTTATCTTCAGCGCGAACCAACTGAAAGGGAAGGATATTTTCCTCGACGAGGCATCGGTAACGGCAACTGAAAATGCGGTGATGGCAGCGGCGCTGGCGCAGGGCGAGACGATCCTTACCAACGCCGCGAGCGAGCCGCACGTACAAGACCTCTGCCGGATGCTCTGCGCGATGGGCGCACACATCGAAGGGATCGGCTCGAATATACTCACAATTCGCGGCGTGAAAAAACTCTCCGGCTGCGAGTTCGAGATTGGCGCTGATTTTATGGAAGTGGGTTCTTTTATCGGACTTGCCGCTGCCACACACGGCGAGCTTTTCATCGAAGGGACAAAGCCCGCCGATGTCCGCCCTACGAAAATCGCCTTCGGGAAACTCGGCATAACGTGGAAACACGAAGGCACAACGCTCCACGTTCCGGCAGCGCAAACGCTTGAAGTCAACTGCGACCTCGGCGGAATGATCCCTAAAATCGACGACGCACCGTGGCCCGGATTTCCGCCCGACCTCACCAGCATTATCACGGTGGTGGCGACACAGGTGAAAGGGACAGTTTTAATTCACGAGAAAATGTTTGAGTCGCGGATGTTCTTTGTAGACAAGCTCATCGCAATGGGCGCGCGGATCGTTCTGTGCGATCCGCACCGCGCCGTTGTGTCCGGCCCCAC
>WQZT01000076.1 GCA_009780595.1 Treponema sp.
AGCAGATCGGGGTCGCTGAAGAGCAGGGAGAACACGCTGTCTTTGTACTTGGTGTTTGCTGGCATACGTCAAGTATGCAGTGTGTTCGGCGTTTTTTCAAGCCTGGAGCGAGGAAGCTCACAGAAATTAATTTTGTGTGTATCACCTTTTCCAATCTGGCATGGCGCAAAAAATTAATTTCCGTGCTTGCTGCAATCCACCTATTGACACTGCTCACAAAAACCGCTATCTTGATTGTGAAATATTTCACAGGAGATCGATGTGGAGCAGATTCCTTCCCCGGCGAGAGAACGCCTTTTGTACCTTATGCGGCTTTTGGAGCGCTCAAGCGGAGATGTGCCCGTTACTTCCGCGCAGATTCAGGCGCTTACCGGCTGGGCAAGCCATACGGTGCGTAAAGATATTTCGTTTCTCTCAGGCGGCAAGGCTGAAGAGGGCGGCGTGGGTGTGGAGAGTATCGGCTCATCGGAGGGCTACGCGCCTGAGGCGCTTGCCGCGCGTATTAAACAGGCGCTCGGGCTTGAAAAACGCCGGAAATACTGCGTGGTGGGTTTGGGGCGGCTGGGTTCGGCGTTTCTTGACGTGCAGGAGTTTGGAGAAAGTGAGTTTGAGCTGGCTGCCGGGTTTGACACCAACGTAAACCGCACGGAAATCCTTAAATCCGCCGCGCCGTTATACCCGGCGTACAAGATGGCGGAGGTGATCAGCCGCTTCGGCATTGAAATCGCCCTGCTGTGCGTCCCTGCCGCTGCCGCGCAAAGTTCCGCCGAGCGCCTTGCCGCCGCCGGAATTCGGGGCGTATTGAACTTTGCCCCGGTGCTGGTAACAATTCCGGCGGGAGTGGCTGTGCGAAATGTTTACCTCGCTGACGAACTGCGGGCGCTGTCGATAAAAATCGGCGACAGCGATCACAGTCAATCAGAAAAGAAAAACGAGTAAAAACGGATATAAATCAAGAGGAGTGAAGTATGAGAGTGTACAATTTTTCGGCAGGACCTTCGCAGTTGCCGGAAGCGGTGCTGGAAAAAGCCGGAGCGGAAATTGCCGATACCAACGGCACGGGACAGTCGGTGATGGAGATGAGCCATCGGTCAAAGGACTTTAAGCCCATTATCGAAAAAGCTGAAGTCTTGCTGCGGGAGCTTATGGGTGTTCCGGCAAACTACCGGGTGCTTTTCCTGCAAGGCGGGGCGTCACTGCAATTTTCGATGATTCCCCTGAACCTCGCCGCCGGAAAGAGCGACTCACCTGAAACGGCGACCTCGTATGTCGATACCGGTATTTGGGCGAAAAAGGCTGCCGAGGAAGGCAGCAAGTATACCCGCGCTGTTATTCGCGCCTCGTCAAAAGACAAGGCGTACAGCTATATTCCCGCCGCTCCAGCCCCCGGCGCGGATGATGCCTATTACCACATCACCGTGAATAACACGGTTGTGGGGACTGCGTGGGCGGAGCTTCCGGACGCTGGCACGGTTCCGCTGGTGGGGGATATTTCGAGTTGTATTCTTTCGCAGCCGCTGGATGTGGCGCGCTTTGGCGTTCTGTATGCCGGGGCGCAGAAAAACCTTGGGCCGGCCGGAACGACAATCGTTATTATTCGGGATGATCTTATCGGGCGCGCTCCGGCGTGGGTTCCGGCGATGCTTCGCTACGATATTCACGCGGAAGAAGGGTCGATGTACAACACGCCGCCCTGCTACGGGATTTACATTATCGGGCTTGTGCTGGAATGGCTGAAAAATTCAGGCGGGGCACAGGCGGCGGGGCGGCGTAACCGCGAAAAGGCGGAGCTGCTGTATTCGTACCTCGAAAAAAGCCCGCGCTTTTTTTCCCCGATTGAAAAGCCCAGCCGGAGCCTCATGAATATTCCCTTTGTGCTGCGGGAGAACGACGCGGACAAACGTGCTGCCGCTGAAAGCCGTTTCCTAAAAGAAGCGGCGGCGGCGGGGCTGGTGAATCTTGCCGGGCATCGGCTTGTTGGCGGCTTTCGAGCCAGTTTGTACAACGCAATGCCTATCGAGGGCGTGAAGGCGCTTATCACTTTTATGGAAGGTTTTGAAAAAACGCTGTAAGCGGAAAGGAGCATAACTATGTTTAAGATTAGGACGATGAACAAGATTTCCCGCGTGGGGCTTGATCTGTTTCCCCGTGACAAGTACGAGGTGGCAAGCGAGATTCCCAACCCCGATGCGATTCTGGTGCGGAGCGCCGACCTTCACTCGGAGGGGATTCCCGACACGGCGCTCGTTATTGCGCGGGCTGGGGCGGGATACAACAATATTCCCGTTTCGTTGTGCTCCAGCCGGGGGATTGCGGTTTTCAACACGCCGGGCGCGAATGCCAACGCCGTCAAGGAACTGGCGCTGGCGGCGATGCTGATGTCGGCGCGGGATATTCTCGGGGGAATCGGCTGGTGCCGGGGGATTGCCGACAAGGCGGATGAAGTGCCTGAGATTGTCGAGAAGGAAAAGTCGCGGTTTGAAGGCCCTGAGCTGCGGGGCAAGGTTGTGGGCGTGGTAGGGCTTGGCGCTGTTGGCGTGCTTGTTGCCAATGACGCGGCGGCACTTGGGATGGAAGTGCTCGGCTACGACCCGTTTATTTCGGTTGATGCGGCGTGGAAGCTCTCACGCGCGGTAGGCCGCGCCGAAACGCTCGAAGGTCTATTGACAAAGGCGGATTTTGTGAGCCTTCACCTGCCGCTGAAGGATGCCACGAAGGGGCTTTTAGACGCGGAGAAGTTCCGGTTTATGAAAAAGGGGGCGCGGATTATCAACCTTTCCCGCGGCGGGCTTGTCAATGAGGCGGATATTCTGGAAGCGCTCAACACGGACAAAATTGCCGCCTACGTTACCGACTTTCCCACGGCGGAACTTTTGGCGTGTCCGAAGGTTATCGCGTTTCCCCATTTGGGTGCGAGTACTCCCGAGGCGGAGGACAACTGCGCGGTGATGGCTGCGCGGCAGATTATGGATTACCTTGAGTCAGGCGCAATTAAAAACTCGGTGAACCTTCCGCGCTGCAAACTGGAACGGCGCGCGCCGTTTCGGATCACGGTGATGAATAAGAACGTTCCCACGATGGTTAGTCAAATCACTAGCCTTTTGGCGGCGGAGAAGGTCAACATTATGGACTTTATCAACCACCACTCAGGCGATTATGCGTACAACATCATTGACACCGAGCAAAAGATAACCGGTGTTACGCTGGAACACATCAAGCAGATAGAGGGGATTATCCGCGTCAGGAGTATTGAGTAGAGATTTGCGCCGAACGCCGAAGCTCCGAACCGCGCTAATTCTCCAGTTCCAGGATAATGACGGTGTCCTGCGTCAGGGGGCTGCCCGGCGCAGGGCTTTGGCGAGCCACCCAGCCGTCCCCGTAGATTTGTATCTGCAAGTCGCCGCGCAGAAGGAGCGGCACGAGCTGCCCTTTTGCGACACCGGCAAAGTTTGGCATAATATCGTTGATGACGGGGTAGGGGAGCGCTGGAATGGGAATCGCGCCTGAGTGGGCGATTTGCTGGTTGCTGCCGCGCGGAATACCGAGGTAGTTGATGAGCGCGTCAGCCGCGTCCCGTATCGGCGGTGCTGCGATCCTGCCCGCCAGCACTTCGCCCTGAGGTTTGATTATCGCCAGGTACAGCACGAGCGAAGGGTTTTCTGCGGGGAGAATGGCAACGGTGTTAGAAATAAAATCAGTGGTGGAATACGCCCCGTTTGCCGGATTGATCATCTGCGCCGTTCCAGTTTTTACCCCCAGCGAAAGGTCTTGCACGTGGGCGCGCCAGCCAGTTCCTAAACTCGACGTGGTGTCAAGCATATAACTGCGTATGGCGCGGCTGACTTTCGGCGAAAGAAGGCGCCGCGGCATTTCCGGCTGGAAGGTTCTCACCGTGCCGTCGGGTTCAACAATCCGCGAGATAATTCGTGGGGAGACAAGGATGCCATCGTTGGCAATGGCAGTGGTGGCTTTCAGCAGTTGCAGCGCGGAAACAGATATTTCCTGCCCCATCGAAATCGTAGGGCGCGAGCGTTCCGACCACTGATCGGCAGGGCGGAAAAATCCGGCAGTTTCGCCAGGGTTTCCCGCTCCGGTGCGGACGCCGAACCCAAAATCCCGCAGCCTGTCGTGAAACTCGTGGGTGCTCATGCGGTCGGCGGCGTACGCAGCGCCCGCGTTGCAGGAAAGTACGATAATTTCGCGGGGTGTTACCTTGCCGTGAACGCCCAAACAGTTGATGACAATCCGCTCGCCCCGCGCCGTAATTCGCTCGTAGTAGCCTTTGCACTCAAACTGAGTGTCTTCGCCAATCACCCCGGCTTCCATCAGCGCGGCAAGGGAAAAAATCTTGAACGTCGATCCTGGCTCAAACGCCCAAATCGCGGGACGATCCATGCGCGAAACCGGATTCGAGGTCTGAATGCTGTTTGGGTCAAACCCCGGCAGGGACACAGAGCCAAGAACATCTCCGTTGCGGGGATCCATCGCCATGAACATTACAGCTTCGGCTCTGGTCTGCTCCAAAACCCGCCTGGAAATATCTTCCAAAATATTCTGAACATTGATGTCAAGGGTAAGAAAAATCTGATTGCCGAAACGCTTGTCCCGCGCCTTCGCATTCTGCCGTGTATGGCTGGCAAGCTCGTCGTTAAACGCGAATTCCACCCCGGCAAGCCCGGTGTTGTCGTTACCCACAAAGCCGATGAGTTGCGCGGCAAGTTCCCGCTCCGGGTAAATCCGCCCTGGCACCGGATGCACGCTTACACCCCGCAAACGGCCACTTGCTATCGCGGCTTCAACGAGACGCATCGTCGATTCGTTGATTTGCCGCCTGAGATATATAAAATCACTGGGAGAAGTAGTAATTTTGTTGAGAATCTCATCAGGTGTTTGCTCCAAAAACGGCGACAGCTCCCGGCTGAGTTCTTCAACGTTGCCCATCGTAGGCCGCCACAGCGTAATATCGCCCATCCGCGATTCCAGCGCGAGGACGCGCCCGTTCCTGTCAAGAATTGTGCCCCGTCCGGCAGTGTGTTCAAGCTGCACTGCACGTGGAGGTTTCCGGGGAGAAAGCATAAGAACTGCGTAATGAATCACCACCGCCGCAGCGGCAATGGCAAAGCAGACGGCAAATTTAAAGAAACGCTTTTTTCCGGCAATTCTTGTCGCGCCGCTTTCCGTGCTATCTTCGTTGGCGCGGTTTTGCTTCGTGTAAAATTCGTTCACTATCGTACTCCCAAAACCCGGCCTATTATATTATCTTTCGGCACAGGCCCATAATTGCGTGAATCATACGAGTATGGAGTGTTGTCCCCCAACGCCATAAACGTTCCGTCCGGCAGGTTTTTTGCAAACCGTTTAACCGCGATGTCCCCTGCCGGAGTACGGAACACCACCACATCACCGGGTCTGGGAGTCTGCCAGCTCACAACGTTGTTTCCCGCCCCTGGAAGCTTCAAGCCGTAAAACACCCTGCACACGATGAGCACTGTGCCCGGCTGAACAGCGGGCTGCATCGAGCACCCTTCGGCAATCATAAAATCGAACATAAAAAATTGTATCACCAGCGCTGCTGCGAACGCCATGAGAATGGCTTTTCCCACAGATGCCTTTTTGAGGCAGCAGGCTTCAGATTTTTTCAATAGAAATCCCCTCTCTTCGTCATCATAGTATAATCATTTATTGTAAGTATGTCGATAAACCAATAACAATGAGTGATTTTAGAGACAGCCTTTTAGGCAATCAGCATATCAGAAAACGAAAAATAATCGGAACTCAGCGTTCGGAGGAAAAAACCGACAACCCTGAGTTGAAGTCCCGATTCTCCCGCGCACGTTCCAAGCCTGCTTTCAGGCCCAAGCGGTTAAGCGCTCTCTCTCTTCAAAACTCAAAGTTTATCGAGAAGATAAAACAGGAGCCAACAGGGCATCAGCGCAAAACGCCCCGGCGCACATGGTTTTCGCAGATAGAATCCAAATTTTCGCCAGTGAAAGCGATGCGGGAACAGCAGAGCCAGGAACGGTCGAACGGTGCGCCGCAGAGAAGAGCGTCAGCGCCCAAACAGGACGGGCGTTTGTCCTCCTTTGCCGTTTCACTTCTTTCTATTACTGGTGTTTTCACAGTGATACTCGGCGGTATTTTTATTATGCACAGCCAGGACGGAAGTTTTGCCTGGACAAGCCGCAACGTTGTCAGCGCTGGCGAAAACATCGCCATTCAGCACAACCTCGCCCGCTACGCCGGGATAAACATCAACACGGCAGAGGCGGCATTGGCGGCGGATGGAACATTTGCGTCAGATGTTCCCACTCTGTCTATACCGCAGCCGCCTGCCGCAGCGATCTCGGTAACGGTAACACCTGTTCCCGTGACGCAAGTATCCGCGACACAAGTGCCGATAGCGTACGCTCCGGCGGCGCACGTGTCGGTAATACAAGGCTCGGCTGAAACGTCTAACGCTATTCCGCTTGATATAATGGATACGTTCCAGTGGCAGAGCTACCGTGTGAAGCGCGGCGATTCGGTTTCGACCATAGCCGCCGCGTTCTCCGTCTCGATGGACGCTATCATCGCATCCAACGGGATCATCAATGCCCGCGCCCTTCGCGAAGGCGAAACCCTGCGGATTCCCAACATGGACGGTATTCCCCACACCGTACAGCGCGGCGACAACCTTTCGACAATATCCCGCTCGTTCGGCGTTCCGCTGGAAGCGATACTCGACGCCAACGACATCCGCAGCGATGTAATACACCCCGGCGCAACGTTGTTTATCCCCGGTGCACGAATGAACCGCGACGCACTGCGGCGAGTACTCGGCGAGCACCTGTTTACCCACCCGATTAAAGGCGCGCGGCTTACTTCGCCCTTCGGCTGGCGCAACGACCCCTTCACCGGCGTCAGGCGGCATCACGCGGCAGTTGACCTTGCCGCCCCGCATGGAACGGCAGTGCTTTCCGCCCAAGACGGGAACGTTGCGGAAATTGGCTATGACAGGGTATTCGGCAATTTTGTTATCATCAGCCACGATGGGGATTTTCAGACTCTGTACGCCCACCTTCACACCGTAACCGCACGGCGCGGCGAGACTGTCAAGCAGGGAGCGCGAATAGGAACTGTGGGCAGCACCGGACTGAGCACCGGCCCCCACTTGCATTTTGGAATATACAAAAATAACAGGGCGGTCAACCCCCTTGATTTTTTGAATAGCAGGAGTTAGAATAGTGCAACTTCTAACTAGCGCTGAATTGCGGGACTTCCCGCGGTATCAAATTCTTCGAAGTAGCACGAGGGAGGTTTTGTGCGAAAGCTTGTTTTAATTCTCATTGCATTTATTGCGGTGGTTACTTTTATAAGAGCCTTTGATTACCAGGCAGAATTGACTGGTGGAATCCCCACGTTATCTCCATAATTATAGAATAGCCATGGCTGCAATACTAAAGAGCGCTGAAGACACAAAACCTTCCTTTGACACGGTGCTGGACACAGTCTGCCGCCGCCTGTCTGAAGGTTACGCTCGGTATTTGCTACGCCGCATTCAGGAACTCGACGAGGAATTAAGCGCACTGGAACAATCACTCGATGAGTGCAGTG